>SLJY01000183.1 GCA_007134875.1 Desulfobacterales bacterium | reverse complement strand
ACGGCGCAGACTCTCGACAAGGGATGCGGAAAACCCCTGGAAGCCTGTTTTCTGTTCGGCTCGCACGGCGCCTATTACGTGGACAACGGCATGGGGCGCTACATCGACAAGGATGAGGCAAAGCGTATCATTCAGGAAAACGAAAAGGCCGGGCTGGTCATGCAGCCATTCAACTCCAGGCGGGTCGGCGGGATGTGTTCCTGCTGCGGGGACTGCTGCGGCATGCTCCGGTCCCTTAAATTCCAGGACAACCCGTCCGAAGCGGTTAAAACCAATTTCTACGCGCAAGTTGAACCCGGGTTGTGCAGCGGCTGCGAAGTCTGCCTGGACCGGTGCCAGATGGATGCGATCGATATGGACGACGGCGTGGCAGTCGTCCAGCGGAAGCGCTGCATCGGCTGCGGCCTGTGCGTGACCACCTGCGAGACCGAAGCGATAGTGCTTATGAAAAAGGCGGCGGAAGAATGCTATGAGCCTCCCGCAAGCGGAATGGAAACCTATATGGAAATCGCCCGGGCACGCGGAATCTTTTAGCCCGGTATGCCGGATTCACAGGGGCGTGCCGGGGGCCGCCCCCCTGTTTTTTGCCCTTTGGCTCAGGTTGCCCTCAGGCATCCGGAGGTGCGGTCCGGGGGGACTCCGGCGGGGGTTTTTCGGCGATGGGGCAAAGCCTGCCGCCGATCCGTATTCCGGTGCCGCTGTTTGCATCTTCCAGGAATTTCGAAAGTTTCATCAATGCCCGCTCCGTGAACCGGATGCGGTCGCCGGGCGTTTCGGCGTACAGGATGTCGTTTCTGATGAAAAGGTTTTCCGGGCGGACGCGAATCCTTTTTCCCGTGTTGAGCAGCAGGACGATTTCGTCGTCGCTTTCTGAGATTTCGGCGTCGAATGCGAAAAGCGCCGTGTCCATGTAGGGGAAATAAACTTTTTCAACCACGCCGCCCTTGTCCTGTATAACATAGTAGCCGCCGATGTCCCGTCCGATGGCGCGGTGAAAATAGTCGATGATTTTCTTTTTCCGGAATTTTCCGGCTTCGTTTCGCCAGTATCCCCTTTCGTCGAGCCAAAAGACCGCTTTTTCACGGGGGATGATCACTTCCGCTGGTTTTTGGGTCATAGCACTTTCCATGGTATAATGTACTTGTCCTTTTCAACAGGATACCGGCAAATACGTATACTGAAAAGCGGATTCACGTCAAGCAGGTCATGTCATGAAGAATTCTGATTTAACATACGGCATGTCGGCCGTTCTGGGGATCGACATCGGATCGGTCTCGGCCGGCCTGGTACTCGTGGACAATCAAAAAAACATCCTCGCATCATGCTATGAATTTCACCGGGGCGATATTCCGGATGCACTGTCCCGGATGCTGGAGGCCATCGATACGGGCAGGGTTACAGCGGTTGCCGCGACCGACGGAACCCCTGAGATCGTGGATGCGGATTTCCGGGTGGACGACCGGGTGGCGGTGATTGCGGCGGCCGGGCACTTCCACGAAAAGGTCGGGGAAACCCCCGGGGCCGTGCTCCACGTGGGCGGCGAAACCTTCGCCATGTTATTTTTCAACGAAAAGGGCGAATATAAGGGGCTGAAAACCAACACCTCCTGCGCCGCCGGCACAGGAAGCTTTCTCGACCAGCAGGCCGGGCGGCTCAAGCTTTCAGGTATCGGCGAACTTGCGGAAATCGCGGCGCAAAACAGGGGCGAGCTTCCGAAAATTGCCTCGCGCTGCGCGGTTTTCGCCAAGACCGACCTGATTCACGCCCAGCAGGAAGGTTACAGCCTGGCAGAAATCTGCGACGGCCTGTGCCGCGGACTGGCAAAAAACATCGCCAACACGGTGTTTAAGCATGACAAGCCGAATTCCCCGGTGATTTTCTGCGGCGGGGTGGCCAAAAACCGGGCGGTCGTCGAGCATATCGGGAAGATGATCGGCGAAAACCCACTCGTGGACGACATGGCGCACCTTTACGGGGCGTTCGGCGCCGCATCCAGGCTGATCGATGAAATGGACTCCCCTTATGGCGCCGGCATTGGATTGGCCGGCGGACGGTACCTGGAAGAACGTCCGGTGCTCTGCCGGGAGGAGGCCGCGCGCGAATACGGCCATCCGCCCCTGGCAATTACCCGGTCCGGATACCCGGACTTCGACGCCCACGAGGCGTACCGGTTTACGACCCGGTGGGGAGGGATTGGCAACCCGGTGGAAGTCGATTTGTACGAACCGTTCCCGGCGGCCGCCGAAAGCTATCCCGTGTTTATCGGCATCGACATCGGATCGACCAGTACCAAGGCCGTATGGGTCACCCCGGAAAAGCGCGTCGCGGCCGGTTTTTACACCCGGACCGCCGGTCGGCCCGTGGAAGCCATGTGCAGCCTGTTGGAGGCCATGGATGACCTGGCGGCAAGGCATTCCATCCCCCTGGATATCCTGGGCGCGGCTACTACCGGTTCGGGGCGGAAGTTCGTGGGCGCGCTGGCCGGTGCGGACCTGGTCATCGACGAAATCACGGCCCACGCCCGCGCCGCGCTCGAGCTCAACCCGGATGTGGATACCATCATCGAAATCGGCGGGCAGGACGCCAAGTTCACCACCCTTCGAAACGGCCGGGTGACCTTTTCCATCATGAACACAGTCTGCGCCGCGGGCACGGGAAGCTTTATCGAGGAGCAGGCGGAAAAGCTGGGGGTTGCGCTTTCCGACTACGCATCCAGGACCCTTGGCGTGGCCGCCCCCATCGCTTCGGACCGGTGCACGGTATTCATGGAGCGGGATATCAACTACTACCTGGGGCGGGGATACCGGGTCGACGAGGTATTGGCCGCCGCCCTCCACGCGGTGCGGGAGAATTACCTCAACAAGGTGGCGGTGCAAAGCGCCATCGGCAGCGTCGTCTGCTTCCAGGGGGCCACGGCGAAAAACCAGAGCCTGGTTGCGGCCTTTGAACAGGGACTGGGCCGCCCGATCCATGTCTCGCCTTACTGTCATCTCACCGGCGCCCTTGGGGTTGCCCTTCACCTGGCGGATGACCCCCCGGCCGAAAGCCGGTTTCGGGGCCTGGGCCTCTACCGCCAGGAGATTCCGGTCCGCTCCGAAGTGTGCGATCTGTGCACCAACCACTGCAAGATCACCGTGGCCGATATGCCGGACGGTCCGGTTGCCTATGGTTTTCTCTGCGGGCGGGATTACGGGACCCGTCAATTCGTGGACAACAATACCGCGGGATTCGATCTCATCCGCGCCCGCAAGCGGACTTTTCCGGTAAAAAACCGCGTCAAGCCAAAAGACGGGCGGCAGGTTACGGTAGGCATCCCGCCGGCTCTATATCTCCATGAAGATGCGTCTATGTGGGTCGATTTTTTCAATCGCCTGGGGATCCAAACCATCGCCCCGGAAAGGGGTTTCGATGCCGTGAAAACGGGGAAGGCCTTTGCAGGCGCAGAGTTTTGCGCGCCCATCGCGGCCCTGCACGGGCATGCGGCGCATTTGGCGGAGCGCGCCGATTTCGTGTTTCTCCCGTACTATCTCGACAACCGGGACAAGGACGCGGAAGCCCGCCGACAGTACTGCTATTACTCCCAGTACGCCCCATCCCTTGCGGCCGGCATGGGCGGAGAGATTGCCGGCAAGCTGATCTCCCCGGTCATCCGGTATCTCTATTCCGGGTTTCACCTGCGCCTGGAGATCTACCGGGCGCTCCGGAAGATCGATTCGTCCCTCAATTTCATCGAAATCATGAGGGCCTTTGAGGCGGCACGGTCCACCCACCAGGAGCGGCAGGCACAATGGCGGGAATTATACAGGCGGACGACCGGAGAACGCCCGAAAGAAGGCTTCGGACAGACGGCCGGCGGCGAAGGCGGATCAGGCGACAGCGGCCGAAACGAAGCAAGGGACGACGGCCGGGATGCTGTGGTAAACGACGTGGAAGGCGATGTGCGGGTCCTGCTCCTGGGGCGCCCTTACACGGTCCTGGAGCCCTCCATGAACAAGAAGATTCCGGGCTTGTTCGCATCTATGGGAATCAAGGCCTTTTTTCAGGATATGACGGACCTGGAAAAGAAACACCACCCTTCCATCGAGCCCTTCCTGGACGAACTTCACTGGAACTACGCCGCGGACGTCATGGCCGCGGCCGAGCATGCCGCCCGCACCCCGGGGCTTTACCCGGTTCTGCTGACCTCCTTCAACTGCTCGCCGGACTCCTTTATCCGGGACGTGTTCCAGGAGCTCATGGAGGGGGCGGACAAACCGTACCTGATCCTGGAAATGGACGAGCACGGATCCTCCGTGGGGTACGAAACCCGCATCGAAGCCGCGGTCCGGGCCTTTCGCAACCATGCGGCAGTCCCTGAACCCGTTCGCACGGATGCGGCGCGGATCAATCCGGTGAAGGCGCAAACCCTGTCCGGCAAGGCGGTGCTGTTTCCCAACTGGGATCCGATCACCTGCCGTTTCCTGGTTGCCAACCTTCGCCGGGAGGGGCTCGATGTCCGCTTGATCAGCGAAAACGAAGGGGTTATCCGCCGCAGCATGCGTTTGAACAGCGGCCAGTGCATTCCCATCAACGCGATCGCACAGGAATTCGTCGAATACGCCCGGGAAAACGATATCGATCCGGCCGCTGCCGTTCTGTGGATGCCGCATGCCGAGATCGCCTGTAACATCCGGCTTTATCCCTACAAGCTCCGGCAGATGATTTCATCGTTCGGCGGCGGCATGGAGCGTGCGGGGGTGTATACCGGGGCCATCGGTTTTACGGACATATCCCTTCGTGCCGCCATGAACGGCTATTTCGCCTACATGTTCGGCGGTATGGTCCGGCGGATGGGATGCCGCGTGCGGCCCTACGAGAAAAACCCCGGCGAGACGAACCGCGTGATCGAGTCGTCCGTTGCAGTCATTGAAGAGGCGTTTGGCGGCACCCGGGACAAGGAATCGGCCGTGGCCGAGGTGGTCGGGCGTTTCGAGGCGATTGAAACCTTCCCCGGCAGCCGTCCGGAGGTGGCCCTGTTCGGGGACCTTTATGTCCGGGACAACCCCGTGTTCAACCAGGACCTGATCGCCTGCATCGAGTCCCATGGCGGGGAGGCCATCACAACCCCCTACACCGATTACGTCAAGATGATTGCGCCAAGTTATTTCCGCAAATGGTTTACCGAGGGCAAGTATTTGAATCTCTTGGTCAACCGCACCATGTTTGCCACGATGATGCACCAGGAAAGGGCATATTGGAAGCTTTTTCAGAGGGTTTTGGATGAACCGGAGCCGGTGTACGACGACGATCCCGCGGAAATCCTGGCCGGATTCGGCGTGATCCCGGAAAATACGGGCGAGTCCATGGACAACCTGCTCAAGATCCACTATATCAAAAAATTCCACCCGAACGTGGCCCTTTTCGTCCAGGCCAGCCCGTCGTTCTGCTGCCCGTCCATGGTGTCCGAGGCCATGGCCGGGATCATTGAATCGCGTACCGGCGTGCCGGTGGTTCCCATTACCTACGACGGAACGGGCGGGGACAAGAACCGCAAGATCATCCCCTACCTGGCATTTGCCGCAGGAGGCCGGAAGGATGCGGGGCGCGGTGCACCCATAACCCTGGTGGAAAACTGATCAATGCCGATGCCTTCAGGCGCCGGGGGTTTTGTGAAGCTTCTGACCGGCGGTGCGGCGCTAACACCGGACCGGATCGTCTGCTAACCGCCCGTCCCGGAAGTGCACCTGCCGATCGGCCATTTGGGCCAGTTCCATGTTGTGGGTCACCACGATCACTGTAATTCCTTCCTGCTTCAGGCTGTCAAGCAGTTTGAAAATCCGGATGGAATTGTCCGTGTCCAGGTTGCCGGAGGGCTCATCCGCCAGAAGGACCTGCGGCCGGTTGATCAAGGCCCGGGCCACGGCGGCTCGCTGCATTTCCCCGCCGCTCAGCTGGTTGGGGCGGTGGTCTTTCCTGTGCACGATGCCCACGGTCTCCATGAGATGATCCAGGTATCCGGGATCGGGCTCCTTCCGGCTGAACAACAGGGGAAGCAGGATGTTGTCGGCCACGGACAGCGACGGGATCAGGTGAAATTCCTGGAACACGAAGCCGATCATTTCTCTCCGGATTCGGTCCTGCCCGGATCCGGATATATCGGAAAGCGATATCCCGTCGATTTCCACGGTACCGCCGCTGGGCCGGTCAAGGCACCCCAAGATATGCAGGAGCGTGGTTTTGCCGGATCCGGACGGCCCCACGATGGTGGCGAACTCTCCCTTGTGGAATTCCAGTTCCACGCCCCGCAGGGCATGCACCGCTTCGCCGCCGCGATGATAGACTTTCTCGAGGTTTTTGGTTTGTATCAATACGGACATGATCAGTTCCTGATGGCTTCGATGGGGGTTATTCCGGAGGCCCGCCAGGCCGGGTACAGGCCTGCAAGCACGCCGATGACCATGGAAAAAATGAGGCTGCCCAGGGCGACAAGCGGATCGAACACGATGTTTCTGCCTTCCGGTACATAGGGCAGAAATCCCCGGACGAAGGATTCGATCACCGGTGCTCCGAGGTTGGCGAGCACTATCCCCGCAGCGCCTCCGATAAAGGTGAGAACCAGCGCCTCGTTCATGGTCAGCCGGAAGATGTCCAGGCGCGATGCGCCCAGGGAGCGCATGGTCCCGATTTCCCGGGTGCGCTCGAAAACGGTCATCAATACGGCGTTGAGCACCCCGCTGCCGCTGACCACGGCCACCAGGATGACCATCGAAAAGCTCAACACCCGTGCGGACTGAACCACGCCCGCCACGGTCTCAAGCAGGTCGTCCGCCGTCACCGCCTGGACCCCTGCAAAGCTGCGTTCGATGTCCCGGATGACCCGAGTGGCGGCGCCGGGGTGTTCCAGCCGGATCCCCAGTGCGGTGATCCCCTCGGCATCTCCCAGTATGGCCCGGGTAACGGAAAGCGGGACAAAGACCGCATCATCGTCCTGGGTTCCCGTTGTGCGAAGGATACCGGCAATCCGGAACGTTCGGACGGAATCCGCGTCGTCTGCCCGGGGCGGCTGCTCCGCATACCCGGTTACCATGTCCGGGGTATCAGCGCCCGGAGTATCCTTGCCAACGGTATCCGGGCGTCCGACTTCCGGATGCCCGGCGTCCGCCGGAAGACCGGTATTTGTCCGGTAAGCCACGCTGTCGCCAACCCGCAGGCCGTCCCGGGCGGCCACGCTTCTGCCGATCACGATTTCCTCTTCGTTTTCAGGAAAGGCGCCCGCTGAAAACTGCCATTGCGGTTTGATATCGGCCATCCCGTCACCCGGCATGCCGTATACCAGATCGAGCCGATCCCGCCGGGGGTCATGGGCTTGGGCCAGAAGCATGGGGTAGTAGCCTTCCGCCTGGTCGCTGACATGATCTTTGATGCCCTCGACGGTCTTTCTGTCGAGGCGGTCGGGGACGACCCCGCCGTGCAGCAGCAGGGTTGCCGCCTCGTGCGGGCACCCGGTGGGAACCACGGTAACGTGTACACCCGTGCGGCGCATCTCGCGCTCAAGCGAGCGGGAAAAACCCCGATCGTAGGAGACCACGGAAAACAACACGCCTACGGCAATGAGAATGCTGGTCAGCGTGATCAGGTTCCGGGTACGGTTTCTGGCAATGTTTTTAAGGGACAGTTTGAGAAAACCCACTTCAGTATACCTCCACGCCGGTCGCTTCCAGGATGACCTGGCCGTTTTTTTCCTGAAGGATTCCGCTCACGCGGGTCTTTGCGCCGGGCGATCGTTTGTCCCGGGGTATTGCCATATCGCTTGGCGCCAGGTCCACCACGATCTGGCCGGTATCGTCTCTCATGTAAAACCAGCATCCCCGGGAGGGGCAGGTGGAGACAATGGTTCCTTCGAGCGTGACCTGTCCCCGGCGCAGCTCCGGGTCGGTGATCGCCGCCTGGATGCTGACCTCGCGGGCGTCGGTGTTGATGCCGTCACCCAGGGTTTCCCCGCCGGAACATGCGGCAGCACCCACCAACGCCGCCGGCAGCAAAAAAATGGCAAAACAGGTTCGAATCAGGTTCATATTCGGTTTCTCCGTTGTGTGTTATTTTCAATGAATCCGAATAAAAATAGCAATTTTTGTTCCAGGTTGCTGGTGGCTGATGAAAAAAAAGCACATAAACGCTCGTTTGGGCGACAGACTGTGAAGAATTGCTGTACCGCCCTCCTGTTGAAATAATATTTCGGGGGTATTGAAGGGTGACCGGGGCGTCCTGAAAATGGACGGTTGTATCCTGTGAATGGGCAATTTGTCGTCAGGACTGGCGTATAATTTTTTCCCGCCATTGTATAAAAGCTGCGCAATTGCATCGGGAAGGGGTTCATAGCCGGTCCTCCCCCTGCTCCTACCCTTTTTCCTTGATTTTGGGTTTTATTTATCGTATATATACGATAAACGATTCGTATCAGGAAACATGACCCCATGCGTACGCAAAACACCGGGCAAACACAAAACGCCGGAATTCATGACGACTCCGGAACGCCCGACCCCCTTGACGACAAGACGTTCGCCCGCATCTGCCGGGCCCTCGGGCACCCCGCGCGGGTGAAGATCATCCGGCACCTTCTTGCGGTTGATTCCTGCATCTGCGGGCGGATCGTCGAGATCCTTCCGCTTGCCCAGTCCACAGTCAGCCAGCATCTTAAAATCCTGAAGGAAAGCGGCCTCGTGGAAGGGACCGTCGACGGACCCCGTTCGTGCTACTGCGTGAACCGGGAGCTGTTTGAGGCGTTCCGGAAAACCATGGAAGATTTCACCGAAAGCGATCAGGATCACGGAAAACAATGACGGAAGCCAGTAAACAACCAGGAAACTGCTGCGTGCCCGCCGCGGATCAAAAAACCGGAACGGATACCGCCGGCCGCGATTGCATCGCTTCCGGCGATACAGCATTGGAACCCACTGCCGGACGCGGGTATGAACCCGGGCCCAAACCCAAACCAAGCTCCGGCCCGGGCTCCGGCGGGTTTTCCATGACTGTGCGAAAGGAGACGACCGGCCTTTCCATTGCCAATGCCGCCGGACCCGATAGTCTTTTTCTTGCGCCGGACCATGACGCCGGCGAACCGTGCTGCGGCCCGCCGCCGTCCCCCCGGAGCGGAGTCCACGAAAGACCGGGGTACAAAATCTGCCGGTTTGTGGAACACTTTATCGAAACACCGGCCGGCCCGGTGCCGAAAGTAAAAACCGACACCGGGTTTCATGATTTTCTGGGCACGCTTTCGGCACGCTCCGGGCTGTCCAGAAATAACTACAAGATCGCCCCGGGATTGTATGCGGCCGGGAATCCGGATGCCGGCTCCCCGGTGCTGGTCACGGCCAACTACAAGCTCGGGTTCGACAAACTCCGCTCCTGCCTGAAACATACCGACGCATGGATCCTGGTGATCGACACCCGGGGGATCAATGTATGGTGCGCCGGCGGAAAGGCGCTTTTTTCAGCCGGGGAAGTGGTTCGGGAAATTAAGCGCTCCGGCCTTTCCAAGGTGGTATACCATCGCCGGCTCGTTTTGCCCCAGCTTGCGGCAAACGGGGTTTCAGCGCGCGACGTGAAGCGCGGATGCGGATTTGAAGTCTTGTGGGGGCCGGTGCGGGTTGAGGATATCGGTGCGTTTCTGGAAAACGGTATGAAGGCATCCCCAGAAATGCGCCGAGTCACCTTTAACACGGCCGAGCGGCTTGTACTGATCCCGGTCGAGGTTTATTTTTTGTGGAAGCCGGCCTTGTGGGCGATTGCGGCGGCGGTTCTGTTATCCGGGATCGGGCCGGATATTTTTTCGCCCGCGGAAGCCCTGCGTCGGGGCGCCATGGCGGCCGCCGCATTCGGGACCGGTATTCTGGCCGGGGCCGTGGCGACGCCGTTTCTGCTTCCCTGGATACCGGGCAGGGCTTTCAGTCTGAAGGGGGCGCTTGCTGGGGTTGTCTGCTCCGTGTTGCTTCTTCCGGCATTCCGGGGCGAATTGACGGCGCTGGAAGCACCGGCGTTGTTTCTGGTCTGCGTGGCCGTGAGTTCGTATCTTGCCATGAATTTTACCGGCTCCACGCCGTTTACATCACCCTCGGGCGTGGAAAAGGAGATGCGGATCAGCATGCCGCTTCAGGCCGGTGCGATCGCAGCGGCGATTGGGTATTGGCTAATGGCGGCTTTTAAGTAATAGGTTCGTGAAACATAGCATTGGATCGGTTCAGGAACATGGGATTTGCTGACGAAGGAAGCGCATCGTTTAAATGCCGCCGCAACAGATTTGACGGGAGAATGACGATTATGATACGTTTCCTGCGTCAGCAAATCATGAGCCCCTGGCAAGAATATCCGGGTTTTCGTTCGGCCGCTGTACAAAATTTGATTGGGAGGCTTACCATTGGATGGGTTCAGATACTTTGAGGGGGTTGCGACCCTTGCCATGGATGAAAACGCTTGCGTCGGCTGCGGGATGTGCGCGGCTGTCTGCCCGCACGCGGTGATGGCGCTTCAAAACGGAAAAGCCCGGATTGCGGATAAAGACGAATGTATGGAGTGCGGCGCATGCGCCGGAAACTGCCCGACCGGGGCCGTGAGCGTCACGCCCGGGGTGGGGTGCGCCGCCTACATTATTCAGACGTGGATCCGGGGGAAAAATATTCCCCTTGATGCGAAGTGCTGCTGAGAGTGTGCAGCGCAGCCAATCACGATGGACTCGCAAAAGTCGCAGTCTGAACGCTTTGAAAAAGTTCGGGATCAAGGCTTCCGCGATTTTGAAGAATGCAGAGTGGTATGCGTACGAGAAATTCTGAAAAATCGCGCGTAACGCAGATATTGGCGTTTTTTAAAAGCCGTCAATCATAAAATGAAAGGATAAGGACCTGCCATGACGGAACATGAAAAAACGGAAAACGGGGGCAGCGGCGGAACGGTCGGACGAATACTGGCCGTCTCCGTGAGCGACAAAAAGGGCCAGAAAAAGCATAACATCGACAAGGCAGCCCTGGTTGCGGATCACGGCATTGAAAACGATGCTCATGCCGGCGACTGGCATCGCCAGGTCAGTCTGCTTGCCATCGAGTCGATCGAAAAAATCCGGGCGGCGGGAATTGAAGCCAACCCGGGCGATTTCGCCGAAAACCTCACCACCGAAGGCGTCCTCCTGTGGCATATTCCAGTAGGCGGCCGCATCCGGATCGGGGAAAACATCTTGGGGGAGGTGACCCAGATCGGCAAGGAGTGCCATGATCGGTGCGCCATATTCCAGCAGGTGGGGGATTGCGTCATGCCCCGGGAGGGAATTTTCATCCGTGTGCTGGAAGGCGGCGAGGTCCGTCCGGGGGACAGCCTCCGCGTATTGTCTTAATTAGCGACTGAACAAAAACCAGGATTTGATGCACGCGTAAACAGTCGCGATAAGCGCCATAGGATGTGCTGCGAAGAAAGCGCATTATAAATGCCATTCTCCCGTGGGATTTGTTGAGCCGGCGTTTAAATGATGCACTTCCTTCGTCAGCACATCCTATGTTCCTGCACATCCCCTTCCCGGTTCTATCGTCTTTTCCCGGAAAATCCGTCTCCGATCAACGCCGCCAGGGACTGGGCCAGTCCCGTATAAAACGGGTGCCGGTCTGCCCTGGTGATTTTTTCGCAGAAATCCGGAATCCATGGTTTCATGTATTTTTCCAGGAATCTGCCCTGTAAATGAGCCATCGCTTCATGTTCGTCGGGGTTTCCCGCTGCGACGGCAACCGCCATGCGAAAATTCAGGTAATACAGGAATTCCAGCATGGCACTCACGTGGTCGGGCATTTCGGTGAAGTCATCGTCCAGTCCCAATCCCGCGGAGTCGTAGAACTTTTTGATTTCAACAACGGAAGGCCCCATCACAAACCTTTCTCCATCCAGGTAGCAGGATGCGTATGGCGGTGCAAGCACTTCCGGCGGACCCATGAAAAGGCGCGTATAGGCTACCGCCAGTGCCTCCGCGTCCTCGGTTTCAATATAGCGGCTAAGGGGCGGAAGCAGGGATGCGGCACGGGGACAGGCAGTTTTGAGGAGCACCGCGAGCCTTTCCCCCAGTTTTTCCCTGGCGAAAAGCTGGTTATCCGGCGGGTAAAAGCAGGCGGAAAACAACCGGCAGGCATCGGCCCGGGCCATCAGAAGCCCTCGGGTGGTTTTTTCATGGTTTATGGCTCTTGTCTGCATGAATAACCTCATGGTCTTTCTTTGCGAAAGTTCTCGTCTTCATATACGATCCGTTCGGGAAGCATGTAATCGTTGATGTAAAACACGTTGGGAAGATGCCCCCGCTGCTCTGGCGTGAGAAAATCCGCACGGTTGTTCCGGAGCCTTCTTGCCTTGTGGGTTAACAGAAGGTGGCTGACATCGCTTTCCGGGTCATGGCGGTCGCCGAAGATTCTGGCTTCCGCGGGGCAGGCTTCGACGCAGGCCGGCAGAAGTCCCTTTTCCACCCGGTGGGCGCAGAATATGCACTTTTCGATGATTCCACGCTGCCGGACTGCATTGTAGTCCTCGTGTTCGATTGCCGTCTTGTGGGGCGGTGTGGCGCCGGCCGCATCGGAGACCGCTTTTCCCGAACTCGTCATTCCCGGGAGCAGTTCGCTGTCATCAGTATAAAAGGCGTTGGGCTCCGTCGCGTTGAAGCTGATGACGCTGTAGCCGTAAAACGCACGATCCACCCCTCTTTCACTGTACGGACAGGCGTCCTGGCAGGACTGGCATCCGATGCATCGCTCCTCGTTTTGCATGGTGATGCCGTTTTCCATTTTATACATGGCCCGCGGATACACCGGACACACCACGACGCAGGGCGGATCGCTGCAGTGGTTGCACAAAACCGGGTATATGGCATACTGCATCTCCGGGAACTTCCCCTTTTCCACGAAAATGAAATCCGCCCAGTTGAAGGTTTGCTCCGAGCTTCGGTCCTGGGTATTGTTTTCGGTTTTGCATGCGATGGCGCATGCGCCGCAGCCGACGCATTTCTGAAGATCGATAACCATACTGTATTGGGTCATTCGCGAATTTCTCCTCTGTCTGGTCCAAATATCTTAATCAATGGATAAACCTAAACGTTTTGTTTTATGCCTTTTCGATGCGTACCCCGAAAAAACCGCCGTTTCGGGCGGAACTGCCGGACAGCGGTTCATACACGTCCGGGATCAGGTCGTTGTTGTTTCCGCCGCGCGGCACGGCGTTTTTGTAGTCTTTGGCGGCAAGCCGGCCGTAGGCCCAGTGCCCCTGGCCGAAACATTTCGTAACGGTTCCCGGGCAAACGCCTTCCCACAACTTCGCCGTCACGGTGATCGAGCCGACCATGGACGTGATCCGGACCGTATCGCCGGTTTCAATGCCGATCTTTCGCCCGTCTTCCGGGTTGATTTTCACAACATCGTCCCAGCGTTCATCACCCAAGTCCACTTTTTTGAATTCGTAATACCATGGGGAGTTCTGGCTTCTTCCTTCGCCGTTCAGGCGGCTTTTGTAATCGATAAAGACAAGCGGGTACCGGCTTTCGTCATCCACCCGCAGCGGCGGTTCGTAATGGGGAACAAAGGCCCGTTCTCCCGCTGCAGTATAGCCCGTTGCCGCCAGGATGTCGTCCACGTCGGTGTTATGATTTTTCGCGTGTTCGGATAGCGATTTCTTCAACGTTTCACTGTAGAATTCAAATTTTTTGGTGGCTGTTCCGAAATTTCCCCACATTCTTCTGAATTGGTAGGGCGGGGAATTGTAGATCCCCTTTTCCTTGAACGCCTGCCATCCGTCAATCTTGTCCCCGGGCAGTTCTTTTTCCGGCGCCCAGACGGGTTTACTGAATATTTTTGCCGATATTTCCGCAAATTCGGTTGCATTGGTCGGCGTGGCGCCGATTTCCGGATCCTTGAATTCCTTTGAAAAATAATCGAAGAGGTTGGCAAATCCCTTTTCCTTCATTTTTTCCGCAAGTACCCACATGATTTCCGTTTCAAAGGGCTTGGTGTCCCAGAGGCGCTTGATCAACGGCTGCTGGATGGAGACATGGGCATGGGTATTGGCCCCGGAATTCATGATGTTCATCTGTTCGAACGGGTGAAGCGGAGCCGGCAGTACGATATCGGCAAACTGCGCCATTTCCGACGGGTGCGTGGTCACCTGCACGTAGAACGGGATTTTCGCCATGGCCTCATCCCAGCGACGGGTTTCATGGCCCGAGAAATTGAAGTTGTTCCAATATCCGATGGCCGCCTTGATTTCATAGGGGTCTTCCTGGAGAATCGCGTTGGGAACGTTGTTGGTTACAACGCCGCTTCCGGGAACGCCCCTTGCCATGGCTGGAAATTTTTTGGTGCCGCGTTGATCGATTTTGGTGTGCTTTCGGCCTGTTTTGGCCGTATCGTCGATATACCGGTCCGCAGCGGGCAGGCTTCCGATGGGAACAGACGGTTGGCGGATGGTGCCGCCCTTGTTGTCCGCCGAGCCCAGAAGCCCGTTTAAGGAATGGATTGCCGTGGATGTGTATGCGCCCCGGGGACTCATTACCGGGCCGGGTCCCAGCCAGACGGCCACGTGAGGGGCTGCGCGCCCCATATCAACGGCAGTTTTTACAATCATCTCTTCGGATATGCCGGTTTTTCGAGCCGCCCATTCCGGGCCCTTGTCCCTCAGTTCAAGGTTCCACCAGCGAACCAGGCCGTGGGTGTGGTTTTCCTCAAACAGGTTTTCATCCACTTCCTGATCGGCTGCAAACCGATTCCGCCCGTCGGTGAAATCCCCGACGAATTCCTTGCTCCATAGCCCTTCGGTAAGAATCACATGGGCGATGGCGAGCGCCAGAGCCCCGTCTTCTCCGGGTTTTATCGGAATCCAGTGGTGCCCTTTGGCGGCGGATGTCGAAAACCGGGGATCGACAACGGCAACCGTCGCGTTTCTCAGCAGGTGGTCGAACCGGTGAATCACGTTGGGCAGCTGGCGATTGGAGCTCAGGGGATCGCAGCCCCATATCAGCAGGTATTTCGTATTGGCGAGATCATAATCGCGGTACCCCCAGAAACCTTCCGTGTAATAAGGGCCGAACTTTTCGCCCTCCGCGCAGATGGCGCTGTGGGATATGTTGTTTGGCGATCCGTATATTTCCGGAAACCGGCCGTAAGCTATGTTGCGCGTGGTCGTCGAGTATCTCCCCCGCATGAGAAGAAACTTGTGGCTTTCCCCGTTGTTGCGGAGTTCCACCAGTTTTTCGGCAGTGGTACTCATGGCCTCGTCCCAGGAAATCGGCACGAACTTCGGATCGACGCCCCGTCCTTTTTCAGGATTTGTTCGCTTCAGCGGGGTCTTGATGCGGTCCGGATCGTACACCAGCTGAAGGTTCATGTGCCCTTTGGGGCAGCAATACCCGTGATTGGCCTTGCACAGCTGGTTGCCGCGCACTTTTACCGCCCGGCCTTCCTGGACATAGATTTCAATGGGACACCAGGACGTGCAGGACTGGCAGGTGGACGGGATCCATTTGCCAGTTACCGGATACGCGGCGTTATTTTCGCTGGTTTCCCCTGAATCGCCTTGTTTGGCGGCAAATGCATTGAGAGCGGGCAGGCGCATGGCCAGTGAGGCACCGGTAATGCCGCTGATCCTGAGAAAATCCCTACGTTTAATCTTCACCGTGCTCCTCCTTTTTTGTTAAAACAGATCGTCATACATCTCCGTTCGCGTCGCATCCGCTTTTCAGCAGAAACAATATTTCATCGGGGTCGACCGGTTTGTTCGCGCATGCAAAAATATGCTTTTCCATTGATTCCCGGAGTTCCGGGTGAAACGGCCGGTTGGACATCCCCAGCAAAACGACCCCGGGATTGTTCCGCTTGAACCGCCGGAACAGGTTGTTGTCCGGCGCCATGGCGTCGATATCCAGTATGATTGCGGCAACCCCGGGATCCAGGGGATATTCAGCCAGTGCTGAAAAATTGCTTGTCACCTCAGGCCGGAAGCCGTTTTGCGCCAGTAGATCGGCAATTCCGCTGCACTGGCAGGCATCTTTTCCAAGAATCAAAATGGTGGGTTTCATGCCGCTTTTCCTTTACTGTCCGTGCTTCCGGCTCAAGCTTCGATGCCTTTGTAAAACAGCGCGATTTGAGGGCTTTGTAAAAAAAATCAACATCCGCGCCTGCGTGAAATTTCCCGGGGACACCCGGTCGTTAATTGCTACTGCAAACTTTGCAATATTGGTGCCATTGTGCCGGAAGAGGGCAAAAGCCCTGGCCGGCGCGATTTCTTTTCCGGGGAAAGCGGCATTTGATAGGCGTTTGATTCAGGAGGGTGTACGGGAAGTGTTTTATATCGGAACACCGGAATGGGTTTTTATGGTAAATGATGTTTTTCAGGGGGTTGTATGTGTCCAGGATCTGGACGCCCCCTGTCAGCGGCACGGGGGGTGTCTTTGTCAGTATTGATGACCTCGTAAAAAGTCTCGATTCGACGGCTTTGTAAAAAGTTCAAGCCAAGTGCGGCGCAATTTCAAAGAATACCCAGTATTTAGTATGCGTAAAATTCTGAGAAATCGCGCGTAACGCAGGATATTGGACTTTTTACGAAGCCGTCAAAATTCGATCCGGTGTTTTTTTAGTTTGGTATACAATGTGCTGCGACCGATGCCGAGTCTGCGGGCAGCTTCCGCCTTGTTGTCCCCGCAGGCGGCAAGCGTTTCGGTCAGAAGCTTTTTTTCGTTGGTTTCAAGCGTGGTATCATCGTGTTTTGCGGATTCTTCCGGGCGTCCGGTTGGTATGCCGGTTGATACGCCGATTGATCTTCCGGGCTTTGAAACCGCTACGGGAAAATCGCTAAGGCGGATCATGCTTTCCCGGGAAAGGACAACGGCATGTTCAACGGTGTTTTCCAGCTCCCGAACATTTCCGGGCCAATCGTATTCCAGCATCCGGCGCATGGATTCAGCATCGAAATCCTCTGCCTGTTTATCCTGAAGTTCATTGTAGCGTGCAAGAAAGTGACGTGCGAGATATGGGATGTCATTCTTCCGTTCTCTGAGGGGCGGCAGGTGAACCGGAATAACATTGAGCCGGTAATACAGGTCTTCCCGGAAACGTCCTGCCTGCACTTCACCGAGCAGGCTCTTGTTGGTGGCGGCGAGAATACGGTTGTCCACCGTTATTGCCTCGCTGCCGCCGATGCGCTCGATTTTGCGGTTTTGAATGACCCGGAGCAGTTTGACCTGTGCCGCGGGCGGAATATCGCCCACTTCGTCAAGAAAAATGGTCCCGCCGTTTGCCTGCTCGAAACGGCCCGGCTTTCGTTTGATCGCGCCGGTGAAAGCGCCTTTTTCATGGCCGAAAAGCTCGCTTTCCAGCAGGGCCGGGGGATAGGCCGAGCAGTTGATAACTATAAACGGCTTGTCTTTGCGGGGGCTTTTTTCATGAATGGCCTTGGCAACGAGTTCCTTGCCGGTGCCGCTTTCCCCTTCAACCAATACCGTGGCATCCGAAGGGGCCACATCTTCGATCAGCTTGTATATCATCTGCATTTGGGGGGTTTTGCCGATCAAGCCGCCGTATCCGGTTTTTTTCTCGATCCGTTCCCGTAATTGCTCCATTTCACTTTGCTGGGCAAGGGCCCGGTGAATCGCGCCGCTGCTTTGGTCGATAACCATCCGGACAACCCGGAGGTCGGCATCGGCACAAATGCACTGGTTGGTGCATCCGACAAGAAAAATGCCGGTGAGGCGGTTTTCGTGGAAAAACGGGAAAACGGCAACCCGGGAAAGGTTTTTGATTTCATTGAGGTGAATTTTCAGTGCGTCCGGCTCGAAAAAGCGCCAGTCATCTTCGAACCGGGCAATCATTTCCAGGTGAAGATGAAGGTCATCGTCAATGCTGAAAAGGTTCCCGTCAGAAAAAGCAAATGGTGTTTTTCCTTGCGGCGGAAAAAGCACAATCGACAAAGTTTTGCAGGAAACAATCCCTCCAAGGCGCTCCACGAGAAAGGCGCATATCTCATTGAGTCCCGCGAGTGCCGACAGGCCCCGGCTGATATCGAACAAAGAGCGGGTTTGACGCTGGGCACGCTCGAGTTCACGGTTTTTGGCTTCAAGCGATTGCCTGCTTTCCTCGATCTGCTCCGTGTGCGTCCGGAGACGATCAAGCATGTGATTGAACGCGGTGGCCAGGCGTCCGGTCTCGTCATCGGTTCCTGTCCGGATCGGCGCTTCGAGACGGCATTCATCGACCCGGTCGACCGCTTCGGTAAGCGAAATCAGTGGTCGGGTGATCTGGCGGACAAGCACCATTCCGACTGCAAGGGCGGCCAGAAGCAGCAGGGAGGTGAGGATGGTCGCCTGGACACGGAGATCCCAAACCCGTGTCTCCAGGGACGCCTCGGAGTATCCGAGATAAAGTACGCCGGCGCGCCCATCGGAAATGGGCCAGGAAACATCCAGGAAGCGCTCGCCTTCGTGGGACTGGATCCTGCGCGTGGTCCCGGCTGCGGGTTCTTCGGGCCGACCGTCCAGGAGGCCCGCCGGAACCCCGGTTGAAAACGTGTGGGCAATTATGTCTTCATCATGGACAATAAGCAGGTATCCGACGTTCGGATCATTTTCTATCCGGTCCGTGAGCAGCCGCTGCAAGGCGACAATATCGTTGATCAGCACCATGTCTGCCGCAATGAGAGACAGGTTCTGCGCAGTGGTTTTCGCCTGTTCCACGGCGATTTCATGCAGGCCGGAACGGTAATTGTGTATAACCGCCTGGGAAATTGCCAGGCCGCTTGCAATGACAATCAGGGTGATTGCGGCCAGGAGCCTGGTTCTAATGCTCTTCATCGTCTCGGTGAATATGAATCGGTCAATCGGTTGGTGAGGCGGGCGGTTTCGTACCATTCGTCTTTTGGTGCGACAAACCGGTCGATCATCAGGTTTTCAAGGATTTGTGCCCCTGCGTCGGAGTCGTGCATTTCCAGTATCGCATCCCGGATCCGGTTTTTGATGCTGTCGGCAAGCCGTGCCGATGCAACAAGCGGCGGGCTGCCATAGGGTTCGGATCGCCGGATGATGCGGGTCCTGGATGTGTTTTCCGGATCGGTCTGGTCGTAATATTCCCATATATGGCCGTCGATGCTCGCACCATCGACAAGGGACGCGGCAACCGCCATGATGGAGTTGTCATGGCTGTAGGTATAATGAACCCGGTCGAAAAATGTTTCGGGTGTTTCGCCAAGCCCCGCCACCCAGTGGGTGGGAACAGCCGCGCCCGTATTGGATACGGGATCGGTGAAGGCGAAGACTTTCCCGGAAAGATCGGAAAGGGTTTCATGCGGGCTGTCCCGGTGCACGATAAGATAAGCCTGATAAAAAGGCTCTCCCCGGACAACGGGGGTTGCCAGGGCCTCGAAGCCGCCATCGCGTTTGCCCTGGATGTATGGCCCCGTGCAGATAAAGGCGATGTCCACATCGCCGCGATCGATGAGTTCATTGACCTCTTCGTAGGTTTTTCGCTGAATAATCCGTGTCGCAAGCCCGGATTCCCGGCCGATATATTCGATCAGTTCCTGATAGTTTTCAATGGTTTTTTCCGGTGAAATCATTGCGCCGACGGCAACCCGTAGGACGTTGCCTTCCTGCTTGCCCGGTTCCGTCCGGAGCTCCCGGACGGTGTCGTCGAAATCGATCGTTTCGTAGCGCTCATCGGATGCACAGCCAGCAATAAATAGCATCAATGCGATCCAGGCAAGTGCGGCGGCCGGCAGGGCGGTACGATCGATGGATGATGGGCGTTTCATGATAAAATCCCGTTTGTTTTTTTTCAAAATATGTGTTTTTGTGATCTCAGGGCTGAAAACGTCGCGACCTGAATACTTTGTAACACAGGATGTGCTGACGAAGGAAGCGCATCGTTTTTTCGCCGCCGAAACAAATCCCGCGTGAGAATGACGGCTATGATGCGCTTCCTTCGTCAGCACATCCTTGGCGATATCGTGACTTTTTAAAATGTTGTCATGGGGTATAATAAGGGATATTCTGCGGACAGGCAAGCAAATCGTAAACGGCGACCCGCAGCGCAAACAGGAAAAATGCCGGTTGCAATCGCCTGGCCCGGATTCTGTTTTTCTCTGCATTCATGTAAGCATGATGATTTTAACCCGGATTGAAAGGAGCTTTCAGCATGGCGGTGATGAAATCGTATAAACCGACTGGCGTATTGATGGGGCGGCTGGCCCATGGCTCGGATCTTCTCGAAGAGATCACCGGCATATGCCGTGACAACAGCATACGGATGGGCCGCGTGGAGGCGATCGGGGCGGTAAGCGGGGCGCGTATTGGGTATTACAACCAGGGTGTAAGTGAATACGAGTACGTTACCGCCGAGCAGCCCCTGGAGATCGTTGCAATGAAGGGCAATATATCGGTAAAGGACGGGGAGCCCATGGTTCACGCGCATGTGGTATTATCCGATGAAAACGGGGATGCATTCGGCGGCCACCTGGCAGCCGGCACGATCGTTTTCGCTTGCGAATGCCTGATCGAGGTGCTTGACGGACCGGTCCTGGAAAGAAAACCGGACGATGAAACCGGCCTTCCCCTCTGGGATATGGCATAGCGCCATCATTCTTCAGGGGCGCTTTACCCGCAAAGGTGCGATTCGAGTATTTCCTCCAACTCGCTTAGCTGGAACGGCTTTTTCAGGCTGGCTGTGAACCCGTAGTCTCCGGGTTTTGCCATTACCGGATCGCCGCTGTATCCGCTTGCAACGAAAACCGGCACATCCGGGTCCTGGTTACGGATTTCATGAATCACTTCCATCCCGCCCATGCCGCCGGGGACGGTCAAATCGACAATGATCGCTGCCGGGGGACGGCCGGCCCGGGTTTCCTGCACAAACAAGCGGAGCAGTTCCTTTCCATCGGCTCTGCATATGGAAGTGAAACCCAGAGATTCTATCATTTCGGACATGATTTGTCGCACGACTTCTTCGTCGTCCATTACCAGGATGCTTTTTCCCTCCCTGGGCTTTGTTTTTCCGGCCTTTGGTCTTCCGGCCTGCGCCGCCGTGCTTTCGGCGGGTAAAAAAATGTGAAAAACGCTGCCTTGCCCAGGTTCGGTTTCAACATCCATAAATCCGCCATGGCGCCGGATGACCGAAAAGCAGGTGGTCAGGCCGATGCCGTGGCCGTCTTGCTTCGTGGTGAAATAGGGATCGAAAATATGGGGTAGCGTATTGCCGGAGATACCCGCGCCGTTGTCTTTTATGGAAATCTGCACGTATGGAGTGCCCGCCGAATCCGTGCGGGAACTGTTTTTAACGATGGTGTTTTTAGCAAGTATTTCAATCTCTCCGTTTTTGTCCGGCAAGGCCTGGCATGCGTTTTGAATAATATTTTCAATTACTTGTCCGATCTGGGTTTCATCGTAATTGACGGGAAGCAGGTCGTCGGGCAGGTCAAATCGGTAGAGTATGCCGGTTCCCGATAGCAAAAACCGGGCCGTATCCTCGATAAACGGATTGAGCGGCTGAACTGTTCGCACCGGATCGCCCCCCTTGGCAAAGGTGAGCAGCTGGTGGGTCAGCTGGCGTGCACGGTCAATGGTATCCAGGGATTTGCCAAGCAGATCCGAAACCTTGGCGTCGGTGTTTTTCAGCTGGGCGATTTCGATATAACCGTATATTCCCCCCAGCAGATTATTGAAATCATGCGCGATCCCGCCTGCAAGCAGGCCCAGTGATTCGAGTTTTTCGGCGTTCTGGGCCGTCTCGATCAGTTTTAGCTTGTCGGTGATATCCCGGAAAACCACTACAACACCGATAATACGGGAGTTTTTGTCCTGAATGGGCGCTCCGGAATCTGCAATCCGGTACTCCCGGCTGTCCCTGGAAACAAGAACCGCATCTTCTTCCAGGGACTCGATCCGACCGCTTGAAATGACATTGCCCACCGGGTTCGGGTAGGGGGCCCTTGTTTTGATGCTTTTTAGAATGAATACTTCATCCAGTGCTTTGCCGGCGGCCTCTTCCTGCCGCCATCCGGTCAACGTCTCGGCCACCTTGTTCATGGTGGTGACAACGCCGTTCGTATCGGTGGTGATGACCCCGTCGCCGATGCTTCTGAGCGTTACGGCCAGGCGCTCCTTTTCCGAGGCGAGTTCCTCTTCCGCCCGTTTCCGGGCGGTGATATCGATCATCAGCGACTGCTTGGATACGGACCCGTCCACATTGTATACGGGGGAACTGATCGAATAGTACCACCGGTTGTCCCGGGGGCTGAACAGATCCTGGTAGACGGTTTCCCCGTTAAACACCCGGTTGTAAGTACACCAGGAGCAGGGCCCTTCCAGGTCGTGGAGCACCCGGTGGCATGCTTCTTCAATGGCATTTCGCCCGGTCCTGTCGATCAGCGGGCGATTCATGAACTCGATTTTCCGGTCCTGGGAGCACGTGTAAATCAACCCGTCAAAGGCGTCGACGATGGAGCGGTATTTTTCCTGGCTGTTTCGCAGCGCTTCTTCGTGCTGTTTGCGAAGGGTGATATCCGATGCAAAAACGCACAAATACCTTCTTTCTCCGATCCGGAGGCCAATCGGCTTGACCTCCTTGGCGCAAAGCGTTCCGTCTTTTGCCGCATGAGTCGTTTCAAAGCTGATGTGTTCTTCTCCGGCCTGGATCGCCGCAAGATGACGGTCATAATTTTTCTTGTAGGCGGCATCGAAATCCGCCATGTTGCGTTCTGTCAGTTCTCCGGCGGAAAAGCCCAGGCTTTTTCCTGCAGCCGGATTGGCGTAGGCGATGTTGCCGCTTTCGTCGAGAAGGTAGATTTCCTGGCCGGCATTTTCCACGATGAAACGGAACTGTTCCAGCTCCCGCTGTTCATTTTCCACGGCGGAAAGACGGTGGTGGAGTACCAGGTAGAGAAGCATCGCGGTAACGAGAACGAAAGCCGCGCCCTTGTATGTCTGGACGCGCGTAAGGGTTTCAGGATCACTGGTAAACCATCCGGTTGCGGCATCGCTTGACACAATCCATGCCCCGGCCGCAAGCAGGTAAATGATTGCCACACGGAGTGCGGTTTTTTTCAGGGAGATTTGCACGGGGAAAATCCTCAACGGTCTTTTTCATTATTGATGATCGACGACCTCTTAAAAGTCCAATATCTGATGCACTCGTAAAAGTCTCGATCGGACGGCTTTGCAAAAAGTTTAATATCTGCGCCTGCGCGCAATTTCTCAGGCATAGGATGCGCCGACGAAGGAAGCGCATCGTTTAACCAATATGCACCAGGTACCCGATATACCCGGCGTAAATTAAAAGCAGCAGGGCACCGCCGGGCCTTCCAACCGTAAGGTTTTTTCTCATCAGCATCCACGGGACGACGCCTGCGATAATCATAACGCCGTAATCGATGGTCATGCCGCTGCCCACGAATCCCCCGGGTATGACAATGGGGCGGATGGCCGCTGCGGCCCCGATCACGCTCAGGATATTGAAGACGTTGGACCCCACCAAGTTTCCTATGCTGATGTCCATTTCTTTTCGAAGGGCGGCGACGACCGATGTGGCCAGTTCCGGCAGGGAAGTGCCTATCGCAACCACGGTCAGGCCGATGAATTTTTCGCTTACGCCGAGGCCTTCCATGATGACGACCACCGAGTCGATGAGTACCTGGGCGCCGATCACGACGAATGCGATGCCCGCGACAATCAGAATGCCCTGCCGGGTGCCTGAATCCTCAACGGCTTGACTGCCTGCGTTTTGTTTGCCGGGATTTTTCCCGGTTGACCGGTGGACCAGTGTTCCGGCCGCCCCTGTTTTCCAGAGCCGGTAATTGTATAAAATATATAAAATGATGCCTGCAAACAGTATAATGCCTTCGATCCGGGAAATGAAGGAATTGGCGCTCAGCAGGATCAATAAAAGCGATATTCCCATCATGATGGGGATATCCCTGCGGATCACGGACCGGTCGGCGGTCACGGGCATGATGACCGCCGCCGCCCCGAGCACGAGGGTTGTGTTGCAAATGTTGCTTCCCACAACGTTTCCCATGGCGATCATCGATCGGCCGGACAACGAGGAGACGACGCTGATGACAAGCTCGGGCGCGGACGTGCCGAATGCCACGACCGTCAGCCCGATAATTACCGGCGAGATGCCCAGACCGCGTGCAAGGCTTGCGGATCCCTTTACCAGCCATTCCGCGCCCGCATAGAGCATCACGAAACCGATTGCGGTCAATACAAAGGGCAGCAGCATACAAAGTATCCATATCTCAACCGAGGGTTTTTCCTGCCAGTACCGGATCATGCCCTGGAATAATGCGGCTTTTGTCTCCTTCCACAATGGAAAGCGCCCGGTGCATGCTAATAAACCACTCATCCAGGCCGGTGTGAAGACCCGGTGGGATAAACGACCATCCGGGCCTCGGGACCAGCTCGATTTCTCCCGCTTGCAGCGGATGAATTTTGTATTGCGCCACGATACCGCTTTCTGCAGTCCTGTAACGTTGTAAAAACCCTCAGTCCGGCGTTTCCAATAACACTCAGTAAATGTGCACTATCTATATCGCAATGTAAATAGTGTCTAAACAAAAACCGCCTTCTATTTTCATCGAAATCGATTATCGGGATTTTTTACAAGGGCGTCAATTGTTATAATATAGGGGCGTATGCAGGTCATTCCTCACACGGGGTTATTTATCGTTACTGGATCGGATTTTGATTCGGCTGATTTCTATACACCCGGAATTCCCACGCATTAATTGCCTTGTCGGCGTTGCCGCGCTGACGCGGTTTCGATCCCGATCCCGGTTTCGATTTTGTAAAGAAAACCTGTATCTTAATGATTTTATACTAATTTTTTTGACATTTACAAAACAAGCCTGTAATGTTTCGAAGTGAGCATATGGTTTATTCCATGAATGAATGCTTTTTACAGGGTGTCGACGACTGTTGCTTCCGCCGGTGCGTGGGGCGGTGTGTTTGAACGGAGGATGCTGTTTCCGGGATTCGACATGTATCTTGATTATTTCCAGCTTTCCCAAAAGCCATTTGAAATCAACACGGATCCGTCTTTTCTCTGGCTCGGGGAAAAGCACCGGGAAGCCCTTTCCACCCTGAAATACGGCATCATGGAAAGAAAGCGCTTTCTGCTGTTGACCGGGGATGTCGGTTTAGGAAAAACAACCATCATCAATGCACTCCTCCAGGCATTGGGAAAAAAAGACCCGGCCATCGCCATCCACGACCCCCGCTTTGAACAACTCGATTTTTTCAACTACATAGCCAGATCCTTCGGATTGTCCGGGGAGTTTGCCACCAAGGGGGCTTTTGTCCATGCCTTTCGCGGTTTTCTGGAAAACTGCCGTTACCAGGGAAGGCGGGTGCTTCTGATCATCGATGAGTGCCAGCACCTCACGGATGAACTGCTGGAGGAGGTACACTTTCTTTCGAACCTGGCGGTAAACGGCGCAAGGGTGCTGAATGTTTTTTTCGCCGGCCAGCTCGAGTTCAACGAGACGCTGCTGCGGCCGCAAAACACGGCCATACGGCATCGTATAACGGTCAATTACAATATCGAGCCGCTTAACCTTCCGGAAACCGGGCAGTACATCGCCTACCGGCTCGCGATTGCGGGTGTTCGGGAGCGGGTTTTCGACAAGCAGGCGGTATCCGAAATTTACGGGTTTTCCGCGGGCTATCCCCGGCTGATCAACATGATCGCCGATCGCTGCATGCTCACAGGATATGTCCGCTCCCGCCGCCTCATCAAGAAGGATATTGTCGCGGAATCCGCGGAAGCGCTCGATATTTCCCGGATCAAGCGGCCTATGGACCGGGAGCGCGTCCGGAACGGGCGGGACAATGGCGCCAAACAACCCGGCGAAGGTTTGGAGAAAGCGAGGAGGCCGGCCGGAGCCGGAAAAACCAATCCTGTTTCGGAAAACGTTGACAACCGGATGGACAAGGTGCTGATCGTCGATGACGATCCGTCCTTCCTCGAGCGCGCTGCCGGCGGTTTGAAGCGGTATCAGCAGTTTGCCGTTGAAGCGGTCAGAACGAGAAGTGATGCCGTATCCGCCATGAATACAAACCGGGTTTCCGTTCTCGTGCTGGCGGGAGACAGCCCCTCTATCAATGCCATTGATCTTTTGAGCTATATGAGCCGTTATCACGGCAGAATCCCCTGTATCGTCATGATGTCCCGGAAAAAGCCGTGGTTCCGTTCTTTTTCGGGCAGAAACGCGTTTTTGTATTACCTGGAAAAACCCTTTCAGCTCAGTCAGCTGGCGTCGGCCGTCATTGTCGGGCTCAATCAACAGGATATCGGCATCAATGTAAACGGAATAAGCATGGCAAGCCTGCTTCCCCTTTTCGAGATGCTTAGAAAGACGGGATCCCTTGAGATCAGCGCACCCGCGATGAAAAATGCGCGGATGGAATTCCGGGAAGGTCGGATCTGCGACGCACGCGCAGGGTCGCTCACGGGAGAGGCGGCCGCGCGCGAGATTGCGTCGTGGAACGGTGTTACGTTTGATTTTTTGGAAACAGACCGGGTGCGGGTGCAAAGCGAAGTCTTTCCGACACTCATGGAACTCGCCGGTGCGGACTGGGAAAGGCGAACGGCGCAGCCGGAAACATCTTCCCCGGGTCCTGGAACGGATGAGAAAGAAGAAGAAGTGATTCCCATCGAAGATCTCGTGCAAAACGAATATCAAAAAAAGGAAAAGAGCAAAAACCCCGCCGGCCCCAGTTTTGAAATCGCCCGCGCCCAGTCCCTGCTGAAGAAAATTGTAAACGATATACGGTATGTCAGGGGATACCAGGGCGTGGTTTTTGTTAACGGTGAAGGCGGCATCCTGGCCTTCGACCAGTTGGCGGAAAATACCCCCGGTACGGGGGCGGCCGGGTCGGCAGCATTGTCCGGGGACCGGAGCAGCGGGTGGGTGGATGTGAAAGACACGGCCGGAGCAATGGCTGCACTGTTCGGAACAATGGCGTCTGTTGCCGGAACGGCCCGGTTGGACGGGATGGAGGCTTTTACCCTGCATACAAAACGAGCTCATGTGATCATGCAGCAGATACCGGGCAAAGCCGCCCCCCCGATTCGTGCCGTGATAGTGTGCGCTTCCGGCGGAAACTGGTTTTATCTGAAAAACCGGATTGAAAATCTTGCCAGGCAATTACGAAATGCCTGACAAAAGCGGAGTGAAAGGAGAAAAAATCGGCGTATGATGTCTGAATTCAAGTGGCATGAAAACGATACCCACCAGATCCGGGAGCATGGACTGACGGTGGAGGAAGTGGAACGTCAGATCCGTATTTTTGAAAAGGGGGCGCCGTATGCCGATCTAGACCGGCCATGCACCGTGGGAGACGGTATTGAACGAATCGGCCGGGACGAGGCCGAAGCCTACGCGGGTTTTTACGAAAAAACGGGCCCGTCCCGGCGGCCGGTTAAATTCGTTCCCGCATCGGGCGCGGCCACCCGCATGTTCAAGGCCCTGCTGAAGGTTGCGGGCGAACACGAGCGGATCGTACGAGACGATATCGCGGAAAAAGCCGCCGCACAAGGCGGTGACTATAAGGATGCACTGACGTTTATCGATAACATCGATCATTTCGCTTT
>SLJY01000059.1 GCA_007134875.1 Desulfobacterales bacterium | reverse complement strand
CATCAACCCAGAAGGTTCAACGGGGGCAGAAGGTCGAGACGATTTTCGCCCACGACACCAAGCTGGAAGACGATACCATCGATGCATACAACGGTTTTCTGAAAGTCTGCACCGATAACGGAGACTCCATAACGGCCAAGCTCTTCGAGCAGATTATCGACGAGGAGCAGGAGCACATGAATTATTTCGACAACGTCGACGGGCATATCAAGGACCTGGGCTCAACCTATCTCGCCCGCATTGCAGGAACCTCGGCCAGCACCGGCGGTACGTCCAAGGGGTTTGTCCTGGCAGGCGGCGAAGGAGAGTAGAAATCGGTTTTCAGTCATCGGTATCGGTCACAGGGCATGCGGTCGGGCCGGTACCGATGCCGTTACAGATAGCGGCCGGATGCGGCGGGCTACAGGCGGCCTGCCATGGTTTCCGCGTATCCGGTCATCTCGAGATACCCTTCGGCCGAAACCGGCCGTCCCTTCCTTGTTCCTTCAAAGGCGACGGCACCCTCCCAGTACGTCGTGGAAACCCTCATCTCCTGGGCATTCATCAATGCGCCCCCGGTGATTTCAAGATCCACAGGCCCGATTTCGATGCGCCATCCCACCGGGTAGACGGCACCGCTGTACGGGCTTTTCCAGGTATCGGTGATTTCCGTTTCCCAGTCGTTTTTTTTCAGGGGCGTGGTTGTGCCGTCTGAATGGATGAAGGTGCCGGATGATGCGTCTTCCAGCGTTCCGTCCGCAAGCCGCATCCGGAAAAACATCAGCGCCGTGCCGTCGTCGAACTGGAGTGAAAACCAGTCCCAGCCCGTGGCGTCCTCCGGCAACACGCTGGTGCTGTATTCATGGTCCTTCCAGGAAAGCCCCGACACGTCGTATTCGCGGCCGTCTATGAACAGGGTGCCGCCGGTCTCCTGGCGGACGATGGAGTAGTAGTACGAAGCGTTGCCGGGATCCGGCCCTTTTGCGCTGAGGCCTGCGTCCCCGTGCAGGATCGGCGGCAGCGTCTGCTTAAGCCGGAGATCGAGGGTTGCCTTATCGGTGCGGGCATGCAGTTGTACGACGCCAGGGCCGGCTGATGTTGCATGCCAGTCCTCCAGCCATACGGCGTAGGGATCCGCTGCGGCCCCTGCCAGCTCCATGGCTCCCCGGGCGAAGGACTCCGCGTGATAAAACCGGCCGTTGTCAATGTCGCTTACGGCAAAATGCGCCAGGTAGATTTGGTTGGTCCGCCATGCGGACGGGGTGTTGTCCCCGGACAAAGCATCATGGTGCCCCGGCGGGGTCAGGGCGCGGCGGAAAAAGGTAAGCTGGTAGCCGAAGCGGCGGCCTTCTTCCGAGGACAGGTTGCCGGTGTAATACCACCATTCCGTCTGATAGTCTTCGTGCGGACCCCGGTCGGCCGGAATCTCGATGGCGCCCGGCTCGGTCGCGCGGGCAAAGGCGTCCGTATCCACCCGGGTTTCCAGGAATACGGACCGGGCGGCGGCGCTTTCCTTCGTTTCCGCCTTTTTGCCGGCGTAATCGGGCCAGTACAATAAAAACAAGGCAGCAATCGGGACTGCGGCCGCAAGAATGACTATCATGACTCGATTCAAGACAAGGTTCCTTTGTGTTGGTTTTTACTCCTGCCGGATGGCTTCCGGTATGTTCATTCCGCTCAGCCTGTAAGCCGGGTAGATTCCCGCCAGCAGGGCAGCCGCCAGCGAGACGGCAAAAGCCTCGGCAAAAAGGCCGGGTGAGGCGGTCATTTCCATGCTCCAGCCAAATGACATGACATTGATGACATGGATCAGCATCCATGCGAGGACCCAACCCACCGGCAGGGCCAGCAGGCCGGCCACCGCGCCTATGATGCCGGTTTCCAGAAATGTCAGCCGCCACATCTGGCCGGTCGTCATGCCTGTCGCCCGCAGCACCCCCAGCTCACGGGTTCGTTCCAGTTGAAGGCTCATGAGCGCTGAAAGAACGCCGATAAAGGCCACCACCGTGGCCAGCAGCTGCAGCGCCGCCGTGATGGTAAATGTCCGGTCGAACACCTCGAGCGCTGCCGTCCGCAGGGACCGGCTGGACTGGATCAGCACGTCCTGGCGGCCGCGAAGGGTCTTTTGCAGCTCTTCAACCGTATTTCCGATATCCCGGTCGTCGTCTATGAAGAGCGCCACCGAGGTAATTCGCGGATCGTCCCATTTGGCCCGGTACAGAGACCTTCCCATCATGATGCTACCCGCATCGGAGGTATAGTTGTAGTAGATCGCCAGCACGGGAAACCGGCGGGGGCCTTTGTCTGTCATAAGAGAAATCGGCCCGGGCGGAAGGTTCATGTTCTTCCGGTGGAAAAGGGCCTCGGAGATCATAACCCCCTCCCCGGCAAGAAATCGATCCCACAGCGTGTCCCTCTCGCCGTCCACGAAACGGTATGGGCGGCTGCCGTCCGACACGTCGCCATCCACGGCGACCATGTCTATCATGCGGCTCATCTCGGGCTCCGTGATGCGTACCTGGCGGGCTGTGACGGCCTGGCGGACCCCCGGAAAACCGGCTGCAAGTTGTATCACCTCCGGATTGAGGCTCTCCTGGACGCGGCCAGCTGAAAGAGACGGGGGGGACAGGAAGATATCCGCCTGGAAGGTGTTGTCCAGCCACCCGGAGACGGTTGCGCGAAACGATCCGATCATGACCGATACGCCAACGATCACGGAGACCGCAATCATCAGGGCGGCAATGGCCACGGCGGTGCGGGAAAGATTTCGCACGATGCCCCGTGATGCCATGCGGCCCAGGATGCCGAAGCAATGTGCGGTTAAAGGCGATGCGAGCTGAATGAGCCCCACGGTGATCGCCGGCGTGAGCATGGCCATGCCGAAAAGAAGGGCGAAAAGACCGGAAAAAGCGATGGCAAGGCTTTCTCCGGGCATCATCAGCAGCAGAAATCCGGCAAGCGACAGCCCCCCGCCCGCGACAGTGGCCCCCGGCAGCGTCCGGCGTGAGCTTTCCTCCAAGGATGAACGGGTCAGGGTATGCTGCGGCGTGGTTGCCATGGCCTCGGCGGCGGGCGCCAAGGCCGCCAGAACCGACGCCCCTGTTCCCACGATCAACCCCTTGGCAAGGGTGGCCGCCGGTACGGCAAATTCCCGGACGGACAGCACGAAGTAAAGGTCGTTGATGGTCTGGGTAACCAGCCCGACCATGAACCGGCCCAGAAACACGCCCAGTCCCAGCCCGAACAGCGCGCCGACAAATCCCACCACGGCGGCCTCCACCAGTACCAGCGAAAAAAGCTGTCCGCCCGTGGCGCCCAGGCAGCGCAGGATGCCGAAAAGTTTTCGGCGCTGTACAACGCTGAAGGAAACGGCGTTGTAGATCAGAAACATCCCCACGACCATCGCCAGCAGGCTGAGCGCGGTCAGGTTCAGCTCGAATGCGGCCGTCATCTGCCGCAGGGCATTGCTCTGCGCTTCCGCCGTCTCAAGGGTGACGCCAACCGGCAGGATCGCCTTCACGGCTGCCAGATCGCCTTTGTCTTGTGCGATCAGGTCGATGCGGCTCAGGCGGCCGTGCATGCCAAGCATCTCCTGGGCGGTGGCAATGTCGCAGAAGAGGATTCCCTCCAGGGCTTCTTGCTGCAAAGCGTCTGTCGGCACAAGGAAGCCGGCGGCCACGGCCCGGATTTCCCTGCCGCCGTACACCAGGGTAATATTGTCGCCAAGCGACAGGCCGTACCGCTTTGCCAGTTCCATGGATAGAGCCACGGCGCGGGGATCGGTCAGCAAACGTATAATCCCGTCTTCCATGCCCGCCTCGCCAAAGGGGAAATAATCCCGGAACGGGCCTTCGGCAAAGAGGTCCACGCCGAGAAGGCGTAAAGGGGTCTCTCCCAATTCGTTGGCGTTGACATAGTCTTCCACGACAGGGGCGGCAGGAATGTCGGCGGCGGCTTTGCGCAGGCGCGGGTAGAGCGCTTCATCGATCCCGGAGGGGCCCCCGGAAAGCCGGTGGGTCGTCCGCCCGGCCACCGCCTCCACGGATAACCCGAAGGCCCGCCCGGCGGAATGGTTGGCCACGTCGACGGAAACCATCATGGCAACGCCCACGCTCACGCCGCAGATCATCAGGATATATTGAAGCGGTCTTTGCACCATTCGCCGCCATGCCAGCCGCCACAGGGGCGCCTGCGACAGTTTTCGCCGGCTGGAAATGTCGTTTCGGGAGGGCATGGGTTGTCCTTGTATGGAAGCCATTTTTTACGAAGCCGTCAGTTTTCCCCCCTGTATCCGGAACACCCGATCGGCCATAGTGGTGATTTCGGGGTTGTGGGTCGCCATGACCAGGCTTTTTCCGGCATCCCGGGTCAGATCGAGAAGCAGCCGGAGGATGTCTCGTCCGGTTGTTTCGTCGAGGTTGCCCGTGGGTTCGTCGGCCAGGACCAGGGCCGGATCATGAGCAAGCGCCCTGGCAATGGCCACCCGCTGCTGCTCCCCGCCGGAGAGCCGGTCGGGAAAAGACGCCCGGCGATCATCCATGCCGACTTTTTCCAGAAGAAAAACAGCCGCCTTGCGGGCGTCATGAACGGAAGCGCCGGCCAGTTCCATCGGTAGGGTCACGTTTTCCATAACCGTCAAAACAGGGATGAGATGAAAAAACTGGAAGACAAATCCAATATGATCCCGGCGGAACAGCGTTCTTTCCCGTTCGCCCACGGCGTTGATGCAGGTGTCTCCCACAAAGACCATCCCCTGGTCCGGCTTGTCGATGCCGCTGATGAGGTTGAGCAGCGTACTTTTGCCGCTGCCGCTTTTTCCGGCCAGGGCCACGAATTCCTTTTCTTCAAACCGGATGCTTAGCTGATCGAAAACCGTGCGTAAATCCCGTCCTTCTGTAAAACATTTGGATACGTTTTCAAGGCGTACCGCAGGCGTCCGGGAGCTGTTCGGATCTGTCGGGCCGCTGTGGTGGTTTTGATTACTTGTCATATCGCCCCGGCATGTATACATTTCTTTAAAATCCGGATAAAATGGATTTTGTATTGCTGCGTATTTGTATCATGGATTACGTGCGGCTTGCCAATGAATTCGGCGGGCCGGTATCGGGGTGGTGCCGAATTAAAATGCCGACAGCGATCCCGATTTCGATACCTTCAGGGTGGGGATAGGCGGGAGCCGCTTATGGAATGGATAAAAGGAGGATGCCTGTGTTTGACGGGGATAGGAAGATTCATGCAGAGGGTGTAACCGTGACAACCCTGTCGGAGGATTCGGTCGGGCTTGACTCGCTTTGGGCGGATCGGCAAATTCTGCTTGCTTTTCTTCGTCATTTCGGCTGACTTTTCGCAAAGCAGCAGGTGGCTGCCCTCATGGGGATGCGGGAACAACTGGATCAGGCAGGCGTCGCCCTTGTTGCCGTCGGCAGCGGAAGTTCGGACCACGCTCGCTCGTTTTCCGGGTCGACCGGCTTTGACGGTGAAATGTATGTATCCCGGGATCTTGCCGCGTACAGGGCGTTCCGGCTGGTGCGTGGCGTCTGGCGGTCGATCGGACCCGGTTCAGTCTATCGCGGGGTCAATGCCCTGAAAAGAGGGTTCCGGCAGGGCCCGACGCAGGGCGACCCGTGGCAGCAGGGGGGCGTTTTTCTGATCGGACCCGGTGAGCGGTTGGGTTTTGCGCACAGGGACCGGTATGCCGGGGATCATGCGGCGCCGGAAGCGGTACTTTCCGAGCTCGGCTTCGGCGGCGTAAGTTGAAAACGTGTTGCCCGTCGATTATTTCGTTCAACCACTATGTATCAACTGAACATCCCAACTAAAAAGGGGGACGCAATGACAAAGGAAATTTTTCCTCTTCCCATCGAACTTCCGGACTCTCATTACGGACATGAATCCCATCTCTGCGTGGCCGCTGCCGTGGGGTTCGTTAAAAACAACACGGAGGCGTACAAAAACTACATCCGTGACCCGAAACACGTCTGTGCCGAATGCGGGCGGGCGGCCAACAGCGCCGACTACCTCTGCGAGCCCACGGAGATATAAAGCGGCACCGTTCGGATCCCCGATGCAGCAGGGGTGTTACGGGGATATCCGGACCACGTCCTGAAAGCGGCTGACAAGTATATATTCCTCTATGGATATTGAAAAAAGGGCTGTTGAATCCATGCGGACGAATTCCTTCAGGTTCGGATGCCTGGATTCATAAACGGCTATCCTTTGCTGCTTCTCCGGTCCGCCCGCTTCGCGGGCCTTGCCGGTTGCCGTGACCGCCGCGGCACGCCGGATGTCGGACGGGTCGCCCGCCCGGTCGTCGATAAGTATCGCAACGTGGGGATTCGCCCTCAGGTTGTCGTATTTTCGCGTTTGTTCCGGCGTTGCGAAGACCAGTTCTTTCACGCCTTCAAATACGGCAAACGCCACGAGGCTGGTGTAGGGCCGGTCTTCCGCGCTGGTGGCGAGCACGCCTGTATGGCGGGTATCCAGCAGCCGGCCAAGTTCTTTTTTCGCATCGGCAGGATCCATGTCGTCTGCTCCCTGGTTTTTTTGAAAGGTTTTTGTCCTGATTTACCTTTTCATAGTATTGCGAACGCCAGGAAAACGCCATGTTTTTCATACCGGCCGATACCGATTCCAATGATCCTTTAACAGCATTGCGGAGAAAACCCTATGCGGCATGAATGGATTGCAACGCGTGAAAACTGTCTGCTTTTGATCATCGATATCCAGCAGGCGATGGCAAAGGTCATGGCGCGCGGCGACGAGGTGGTCGGCTGCGTCAACCAACTCTGCCATGCGGCGGAAGTTCTGGATATTCCCATCGTGCTGACGGAGCAATACAAAAAAGGGCTCGGTCCGACCATTCCCGAAGTGATCGGGGCGATTTACTCGCCCGCGGTGTTTGAAAAGGAACATTTCAGTGCCTGCCTGGAACCGGATTTCACAGACAGCATCCGGGCGTATAATCGCCCGGAAATCGTTCTTGCCGGAATGGAAACCCATGTGTGCGTCCTGCAGACCGCCCTGGATCTTTTGCATGCCGGTTTCCAAGTGCACCTGGCGGCGGACGCCGTGTGCTCGCGGGTGGATGCCAACCGGGACATCGCCGTTGACCAGCTTCGGCAAGCAGGGGCCGTGGTCACATCCACGGAAATCGTTATTTTCGAATGGGCGCGCCGCGCCAATACCGATGCGTTTCGCCGGATTCTTCCCATCGTTAAATAGCGGCGGCTTCGACAGAAAAATAAAATGAAAGAGATTCTGCCGTGGTATATTTTCCGGAGTATGAAACCTATGATACAACCGGTCTGGCCGGTTTTTCCAGACATATGATATATATCTGTGCCCGACCATCGCCATACTGCCGCCGCGTGTCGGCGCCTTTAAGCCGGGGGCGGCAGAAGCGTTCGGCGTGGAAGTGGTCAACCGGCTGCACCTGGGCAGGCTGCTGAAACGATCCGGCATCGTTTGGCAGATGGCGGAAAAGGGGCTCCGGGGAATGCCCTTTATCCATGCGACGGGTGTGCGACAGATACGCTGCATTCTTCTTCGATTGAGCACATTTTGATTTTGAAAGCTCACAAAGCCGTCGGCTCTGGGTCGCTTCATGGGACGCCTGGGAGTTGAAGGCGTTTGGGGAAAATCAGGAATTTCTGGAATCCTGCTTGACAAAGGCGGCGGGGGCCGGTATTTTATTATTAATTTTATGATAGTCATTATCATTATCATACATTGCCTGGTTGTAAACCGAAATCAAAACTGAAACCCGGGAAGCACCGGTCCTGATGGGGCCGGGTGTACCGGAAAAAAATCTCATGAAGGAAGGTAACCATGAAGCATGCAATCATGTTTCTTATGATCGTTTTGGCCGGATTTGCCTTTTTGTCTGTCGCCGTCGCCGCAGATACGGTCAATATCTATTCCTCCCGCCAGGAGCATCTGATCAAGCCCCTGCTTGATGAGTTCCGGGAGGAAACCGGCATTGATTACCGTCTGCTGACCGGCCAGGGGCCCGCGCTTCTGGAAAGGCTTCGCAGCGAGGGACGAAACAGCCCCGCCGACGTTCTGATCACCGTTGACGTGGGCAATCTCGTGGCGGCCAAGCAGGCGGGTGTTTTGCAGCCTGTTGACTCCGACGTGCTGAACCGAAACGTACCCGCGCATTACCGGGACGACGAGGGCTACTGGTACGGTCTGTCCGCCCGCTCCCGGATCATTTACTACGCAAGGGACCGGGTCGATCCGGAGCGCATCGCAACCTACGAATCCCTGGCGGACGCGGCGCTGGAATACGGCGTGTGCGTCCGCAGTTCCTCGAATATATACAACCAGTCCCTCATGGCGTCCATGATCGCCCATCACGGGGAGGAAAAGGCGCTTGAGTGGGCACAAGGTCTGGTTGACAACTTCGCCAGAAGGCCCCAGGACAACGATACGGGCCAGATCCGGGCGGTCGCTGCCGGGGAGTGCGATGTGGCCATCGCGAACAGCTATTACTACGGCCGCCTGATGGACTCCGACAGGAGCGCGGACCAGCAGGTCGTGGAGCGGGTAGCCCTGGTGTGGCCGAATCAGGAAGACCGGGGGGCGCATATGAACCTCAGCGGTGCCGGTGTGACAACGAGCGCCTCCAACATCGAAGGGGCCGTGCGGCTGATCGAATTTCTCTCGGAACAAAGCGCCCAGGCGTTTTACGCCGCGGAAAACAACGAGTATCCTGTAAATCCCGCGGTGGAGCCGACGGGGGCGGTACGAGAGATGGGAGAATTTACGCCGGACGGGCTCAACCTCTCGGATATCGAGAAATACAATGCCAGGGCTTTGCAGCTAATGGACCGGGCCGGCTGGCGGTAGGGAGAATCCTTTGCGCGCCTGGACACTGATTCTGTGGAGCATTGCAGCGGTGGTGGCCGCCCCCGTGGCGGTTGTGCTGGCGTATCTGGTCATTCCGGCCGGTGACGTCTGGGCCCATTTGGCGGCCACCGTGCTGCCCGGCTACATCGCCAATTCCCTCGTGCTGATGTTCGGGGTTGGGGCGGGAACTCTCGTGCTGGGCGTGGGATGCGCTTGGTTTGTTACCATGACGCAGTTTCCCGGCAGGCGATTTTTCGAGTGGGCCCTGATCATGCCGCTGGCGGTCCCGGCTTACGTGGTGGCGTTCACCTATACCGGCCTGCTGGAATATTCCGGCCCGGTGCAGAGCCTGCTGCGGGATCTCTTCGGCT
>SLJY01000065.1 GCA_007134875.1 Desulfobacterales bacterium | reverse complement strand
TTTTTTCCATGATGAAACGGAGCCTCAATACCTTCATGAACGCCCTGACCGCTTCGGACTGGACCATGTACCCCTATGCCACCCAGAACCGGAAGGACTATTACAACCTCATGTCCGTATACCTTGACGCCGTCTTTAATCCACGCCTGGATCGCCTTAGCTTCATGCAGGAAGGCCACCGGGTGGAGGCCGAAGAAGACCCCGAAGCGCCGGGCGGCTTCCGGCTGGAATACAAAGGCGTGGTCTACAACGAAATGAAAGGGGCCATGTCCTCGCCCGATCAGATCATGGCCCGCTCCATACTGAACGCACTCTACCCGGATACCACCTACTCCTACAATTCCGGGGGAAAGCCTGAGGAAATACCCGATCTTACCCATGAGGACCTTTTGGCGTTTCACAGGCGGCACTACCATCCGAGCAACGCTTTTTTCTATACATACGGTGATTTTCCGCTGGCGGGTCACCTGGCGTATATCGAAAAAACCGTTCTTTCACACTTTGAACAAATCGACCCGCAAACCGAAGTGCCAACCCAGCCCCGGTGGAATACGCCGCAGACGGCAACATATTATTACCCGGCGGATTCTTCCGAGGACCTGGAGAAAAAAAGTCAGGCATGTCTTGCGTGGCTGGGCCCCGACATCCGGGATGCCTACGAAGTGCTTGTCATGACCGTTATTGAACAGGTTCTGATTGGCAATTCAGGCTCCCCTCTTCGAAAGACCCTGATCGATTCAGGCCTGGGAAGTACCTTGAGCGACGGTGCCGGTTATGACTCCGAAAACAAGGATACCCTCTTTGCATGCGGGCTTAAAGACACGGCATCCGATGCGGCCGAGGCCGTGGAGCGGATCATCACCGGCGTGTTGAGCGAATTGTCGGAAAAGGGCATTGACCGCAGGCTGATCGACACCGCCCTCCACCAGATCGAGTTCCATCGGAAAGAAGTCTCCAATGCCCCGTTTCCCTATGGGCTCAAACTGCTTTTACGATTCTGCGGGGACTGGATCCATGAAGGCGATCCCGCAACCACGCTGCAGCTCGATTCCCACCTTGCGCGCTTTCACCGGGAACTCGAAGAAGGCCCCCTGGTGGAAGACCGCATACGGAGATATCTCCTGGAAAATCCCCACCGGGCGCTTGTCACCCTGCATCCCGACCCGGATATGGCCCGCCGCCAGAAAGAGGCCGAGCAAGCGCGCCTGGAAGCCTTTCGGGCAACCCTTTCCGAAGACGACATCCGCCGCATCCGGGACGATGCCCGCAAACTGGCCGAACGCCAGGACGAGCACGAAGACCTTTCCTGCCTGCCAACCCTTGAGTTGTCGGACATTTCGCCGGATATTCACACGGTGAACGAAACCGCTATTGAAAAAGACGGCGCGCTGCACATCTACGAGCAGCCCACCTCCGGAATATTTTATTACACCGCGGCCATGGGCCTGAAAACGCTTCCGGCGGAGCTGGTGCCGCTGGTCCCTTTTTTCTGCCATGCCATTACCCGCATGGGAACCCTGGACTACGACTACGTGGAGTTGGCCAGAAGAATCGATCAGCATACAGGAGGGTTAGGCCTTTCGGTCTCGGCGGGAAGCGCTTTTCACGAAAGCGGTTCCGACTGCATGCCGCTTATCATTTTTTCCGGCAAGTGCCTTTCCCGGAACACCGGAAAAATGATGGATATCGTGAATGACATTTTTCATCGCCGGTTGTTTTCCGATCTCCGGCGGCTTCGCACCCTGCTGCTCGAAGTTCGCTCGGACATGGAGTCTTCGGTCGTCCACAACGGCCACCGGTATGCCATATCCCTTGCATCCCGGAGTTTTTCCAATTCGGCCGCGCTCAATGAAACATGGCATGGCATCCACCACCTCCGGCATATCAAGTCGATTACCGACGAACTGACGGATAACAAGCTGGCAGCCATTGCAGCCGACCTGGAACGCATCGCGGCGTCGCTTTTCTTTTCAAACAACATCCGGAGCGCCCTCACCGGTGAACGTCGCGACCTGGAGTTGGCACGGTCCCGGGTCCGCTCCACTTCCGGTAAAATGGATACAAACGATGCGGCCGGCTTCGGGCCGCCGCCCTTTTCCGCAGAAACCGAAACGCCGATGGAAGGATGGGCGACCGCCACCGCCGTATCCTTTGTGGCACGCGCAATACCCGTACCCCGCCTTGATCACGACGATGCGCCGGTGCTGGCGGTGCTGAGCAAACTGCTCAAATCCATGTACCTCCACCGGGAAATCCGCGAAAAAGGCGGCGCCTACGGCGGTTTTTCCCTCTACCAGATGGAAAGCGGCCTCTTCTACTTCGGCTCTTACCGGGATCCCCACATTGACAATACGATATCGGTCTACGAGTCGGCCGACGCATTCATCGAATCCGGCCACTACGAACCCGACGACATCAAGGAGGCCATCCTGCAGGTCTGCGCCGATTTCGACCATCCGGATCCGCCCCAGAACGCCGCCCGAAAGCGCTTCTACCGGCAGCTCATCGGCATGACGGACGACATGCGCAGGCGCTTTAAGGAAAGGCTGCTTACCATCGACATGGAGCAGGTCAGGCAGGCAGGCCGGAGCTACTTCGGCAGTCCGGATATCCCCGCCGGCATTGCGGTGATCTCCAATGAGGGAAAACTGCGGGAGGCAGGTGAAAAGCTTGGGGGGAGGCTGAGTATTCAGCGGATATAGATATCTGCAATCAATCCGAAAGGATATCGATCAGTTCCCGGCGAACATTATCGGAGATGCTGTGTCGCCCGAATGCGATATCGACGGTGTGACGGCCCATCATCTTGTAGAGGGAAACCATTTCCGGGTTGTGCGTTTCGATTGCCGCAACATGCGCCCGGACGATATCCGTGTCTCCCCGCACGATGGGGCCGGTCAGCGCGTCCACGGTACCGGCGTTTTCAATGTTGGAAAGTGTTCCCCCAATCAGCGGCTTGAGGACCGCAAATCGGGATTCGGACGGGACGCCGGATGCCTGAAGCAGATCCAGCGCCGTTTTCATGAGGGTGACCAGGTAGTTGGATGCCACAACCGCCGCCGCATGGTAGCGCATTTTCCCTTCGGTTTCGATGGAAAAAGGGGTTCCCCCCAGGTCGATGGCCACCTGCCGGGCTGTTTCAATGGCCTGCTGATCTCCCTCGATACCGATCATGATCCCTTCGAAGGGATTTTTTTCCGGAATCCCGGCGGGAAAGCTCTGCAAAGGATGGATGCTCCCCGTTGACACACCCTTTTCGGCAAGCGCGGACAACTCGGACGACGAAAGGGCTCCGCTTGCGTGGAATGCGGCGCATTCCCGCCGGAAACTTCCGGTCCGGGCAAGTTCCTGTGCAGTCTGCCGGATTGCTGCATCCGGCGTGGTGATCAAAACGATACCGGCTTCCGCGACGGCATCGTCCGGTTTGTTGGTAATCTTACCCGAAAAACCACTGATTCTACCGACACGCCGTGCCGATTCCATGCTTCTGCTGGCAAACCCCGCAGGCGTGTAGCCTGCCGCGGTCAGACGATAAGCAAACGCCATCCCCGCCCGGCCGCACCCGATAACTGCAAATCGTTTGGTCATATCCAGCCAGGCTCCTTCTCACCGGATCAGTTGCAGGAAAATCAATCCTGATGGACGAGTAAAACGTCGCGCCCAGACGGCTTTGTAAACAGTTCAGGGTCAAGGCTTGCGAAAGCCCAAAGAATGCAACGCGCTAAGCTTACATGAAATGCTTCTTCGATTGCGCGCAGGCGCGGATACTGGACTTTTACGAAGCCGTCAGTCTTTTTCGAAGGTGATAATGATATCGGCCGCTGTGGCGCCTTTTCCCTTTTCATGGACCAAAAGCGGGTTGATGTCGAGTTCCTTGATCTGCGGGTTGTCCATGACCATGTTGGAAAGGCCCACCAAAAGCTTTTCGATTGTTTCGATATCCGCCTCGGGCTTTCCCCGGAAACCGGTCAGAACCTCAAAGCCCTTGATGCCGGTGATCATCCGGCGCGCGTTGTTGCGGCCGATGGGGGCCAGGCGGAACGTGACGTTTTTAAACAACTCCACGTAGATGCCGCCCAGGCCGAACATGAGCAGGTGCCCGAAATCCGGCTCCTTATTCACGCCCAGGATCACCTCCTGGCCGGGAGGCGCCATCTTCTGGACCAGGACGCCGTCAATGCGGGCTTCCGGCTTGTAAGCCCGCGCACTTTGGATAATCGTGTCATAGGCCGTTTTCACGGCTCCAACTTCCTTGAGATTCAGAACAACCCCTCCGGCGTCCATCTTGTGGAGGATGTCCGGCGATGAAATCTTCAGGACGACCGGGTAGCCGATCTCTTCGGCTATCTGCGCCGCCTGTTCGCGCCCGGATGCAATACTCATGGCCGGCAGGTCGAACCCGTAGCACTTGAGCAGCTCCGCGCCTTCGTATTCGCCCAGGATCATCTTATTGTTTTCAATGCAACGGGATACGATTCGGGCCGCCTTTTCCCTGTCGAATGTCAGGTCGTACTGAGGCAGAATCTTGCGGGTCAGCCACTTGGTCGCTTCGTAGAGCTTTCCCATGGCCTTTGCGGCATTTTCCGGGAACTGGTAGACCGGCACATGGTTTTCATGGAGATATTTGACGCCCGCGGAGACATCGACCACGCCCATGAAGCAGCAGACGATGGGCTTGTGGGTATTGCGGTAGATGGAGACGATCGCCTTGGCCGTTCCGATGGCGTCGGTCATGGACTGCGGGGTAAGGATCATCAGGACGCAGTCGACCCCCTCGTCGTTGATAACCGCTTCCAGGGCGTAGCGGTACCGATCGGAGGAGGCATCACCGATCACGTCCACGGGGTTGCTGAAATTGGCGGTGGGCGGCAGGTACTTGTGAAGGACCTCGTCGGTCTGCCGGGCAAAGCGGGCCAGCTTCAACCCGGAAATCTCGCTCATGTCGGTCGCAATGATCCCCGGCCCGCCGGCATTGGTAATGATTGCCACCCGGTTTCCCTCGGGGATCCGGCCGGCGCCGAAGGCGATGGCGTAGTCGAACAGACTGTCGACCGTATCCACTCGGATAATGCCGGCCGCATCGAAAATAGCGTTGTAGACGGCCTCGGTCCCGGCAATGGAACCGGTATGCGACGAGGCTGCGCTGGCGCCTGCGGCGGTCTTTCCGGACTTGATCACCAGGATCGGGGTGGGCCGGTGACCGGCGATAATATGCTTGACTTCGTCAATGAGACCCGGGCGCATGCGAAGGGCCTCCATGTAAATCATGATGACATTGGTCTCCGGGTCCTTGTGGTAGTAGCGGAGCAGATCGAGTTCATCCACATCCGCCTTGTTGCCGATGGATACGAACTTGGAAAACCCGAACCCCCTGGACTGGGCGAAGTCCAGCACCGACGTGCAGAGCGCGCCGCTTTGGGAAATAAAGGAAATATTGCCCTTTTCCGGCATATGGGTCGAAAAACTGGCGTTGAGGCTTACGTCTTCATGGGGATTGATCACGCCCAGGCAGTTGGGCCCGATCAGGCGGATATCGGCCTCCCGGCAGATCCGGGCGATCTCGTCCTCGATCGCCTCCCCCTCCCCGCCAACTTCCTTGAACCCGGCCGATACGATCACCAGCCCCTTGACGTTTTTTTCCACGCAGTCCCGGACAGCCTTCAACGCGGCCTTCGGGGGCAGGATGATCATGGCCAGATCGATCTCGTCGTCGATGTCGAAAACGCTTTTATAGCACGGTACGCACAGAATGGACCGGGCGCCTGGATTGACCGGGTAGAGGGTTCCCTTGAACTCCCCCCGAAGCAAGTTGGCGAAAATATCGTGGCCGACCTTGCCCTTTGTCGAGGAAGCCCCGATCACCACGACCGAGCGGGGCTGGAATATCGCATCAAGTTTGTCCATACATACCATCTTTCTGTTGATTCCCTGTGATTAACCAGAACATCCTGTTTCTCCTGCCGAATCTCAGCGCTTAAGGTTATTATCCGTGTCCATTTGTGTGATCTGTGGGCTATGGTTTTCGCTTATCGGTATGTTGACGCATTCGTAAAATCCAGTTTCGAGGCTTGGACAACCCCGAAGCATGCTGTCTGCCCGGCGCACGTGAAAATCGTCATGATCAGGCGCAGGCGCGGCTATTGGACTTTTACAAGGCCGTCACCTTTCCACCCGGGATTTTACCGAAAGAATCGCCTGGTACATATCGTTTTTCGAACAATTATAACGCCTGGCCAGCATGGCCGCAAGCCGTGCAGTGGACGGATTGCCCGGAAGAAGGCCAATGATTTCAGCCTCCAGTTCCTCCGGAGCCGGGATCCCCGGCTTTTCGTCCGGCCTCCCGGAGACCAGAAGCGTAATCTCCCCGCGTATCTTTTCTTTTTTCCGCAGTGCGGCTTCCACCTCGCCGGCGGTTCCCCGGATAAACTCCTCGTGTAATTTCGTCAGCTCGCGCGCGACAACGACGTAGCGGTCTCCCATTTGATTTCGGATCGATCCGAGAAGGGATACGATGCGGTGCGGCGATTCATAGAATACCAGCGTTTCCTTTCTGCCACCCAGGTCCTCCAGTAGCGCCCGCAACGGACCTGCTTTTTTCGGCGGAAAACCGGCGAATAAAAACCGGTCCGTCGGCATGGCAGCAGCAGAAAGGGCCGTGACCGCCGCGCATGCCCCGGGAACGGGAAGCACGCGAAAGCCTTCGCGGATCGCCGCGAACGCGATGCGGTAGCCCGGATCGGAAAGGCCGGGCGTGCCGGCATCGGAAACCAGGGCTGCGCTTTGCCCGGCGGCAAGCTGCTTCACGATCTGCCCTGCGCGCTTGGATTCATTGTGTTCATGGCAGGAGATGAGACGGGTGGAAATATCGTAATGGGACAGGAGGCGGGCGGTGGTCCGCGTATCTTCGGCTGCTATGACATCGACCGTTTTGAGGATGCCGACCGCTCGGAAGGTCATGTCGCCCAGGTGGCCGATGGGGGTGGCCACAATGTAGAGGACGCCTTTTTCGGCCTTGCAGCCGGAATCATCCATAATTCAGGTCAAATGCGTTTTTAATGATTTCAATGCGAAAATCCCCATCAGGGGAGCAGGCGTCGAGCGTCACCACGTCAAAGCGGGCCTTTTGCCGGGTGCCGCCGTTCGACTTGAGATAGCCCAGCGCAACCATGGAAACCCTTCGCCGCTTGTCGGGGGTAATCGATTCGCGGGCTGTGCCGAACCGGTTGGATCGCCTTGATTTCACCTCGACAAATACGAGGGTTCGGTTGTCCCTGGCGACAATATCGATCTCGCCGAAGCGGTTTTTGTAATTGGTCTCAAGGATCCGGTACCCGTTGGCCGCGAGGTGCTCCGCCGCCTGCTTCTCCCCGGAAAGGCCGTAGCGCCGTCGATCATCGGCCATCTAAAACAGCTCCTGCTGCCGGAAAAGATCGTTTCTGCCTTTTCGGAATCTCCGCCGGTGGATGGGGCAGCATCCGAAACACTCGATGGCTTCAAGGTGCGCCCGGGTGGCGTATCCCTTATGGACCGGGAAGCCGAACTGGGGGTAATCGATGTGATAGCCCGCCATGATGCGGTCGCGGGTCACCTTGGCCACGATGGAGGCGGCTGCGATGGATACGGATTGCCGGTCTCCCCCGACGATGGCTTCCTGTTTGATTTCCAACCACCGTTTTTCCTGAAACAGGGACTTGTCAACGGACCGGTTCCCGTCGATAAGCAGCATATCCGGAAAAGGCTTCAGGTTGGAGGCAGCAATCGCCATGGCCGTAAGCGATGCTTGGAGGATATTGATCCGGTCGATTTCCACGGGATCGACGATGCCGATTCCCACGCTCACGGCTTCCCGGTATATCTCCATGTAAAGGTGATCGCGCTTTTTCGGGGTAAGCCGCTTGGAGTCGGTTACGCCGGGAACCGAAAAATACTCCGGCAAAATGACCGCGGCGGAGACCACCGGTCCCGCAAGCGGTCCCCGGCCTGCCTCATCCACTCCGGCAATCCGCGAAAAGCCCTCGGAGCGCGCCTTTAGTTCGTATGCCCGGACGGTTTCGTCCACCGGGAAACACCCTTATTTTCTTCTGAGCTTCATACGGGCGGCCTTTTCCTTGAGGCCCCGGAGATAGTATATCTTGGACCGGCGCACGGACCCTTTCTCCACAACCTCGACCCGGTCGATTGCCGGCGAATTGGTCGGAAAAATCCGCTCCACGCCGATTCCGTAGGAAACTTTGCGGACGGTGAAGGTGGCGTCGGTGGTTCCTTTCCGTTTTGCGATGACGACGCCCTGAAATACCTGTACACGCTCTTTTTCACCCTCGCGGATACGGACATGAACCTTGACGCGGTCGCCGGGAGAAAAGTCTTCCAGGTCGAGCCGGAGATGTTCCCTTTCAATCTGCCTGATAGCATCCATGATATTCTCTCCAATCCTTTTCGGTCCGCGCTCTGGTGGCAGATCGGATCCGTTTCATTGTTATTTCATTCGTTGAGTGTTGCTGTTTTTTTCTTTTCAGTAACCCGTAACCCGTAAGGCCATATCACAAAAAAAGAAATTTGCAAAACCATTACTTTTCAAACGGCTAAAAAAACCGGTTCAATAAACTCCAGGAGCGTCGTCTCCCAAAAGGCGGTCCAGCATGATGGCCGCGGCACACCGGACGGACAGGTGATTATAGCCGGATTTGCCCCTTATGGGTGCCAGCACGAAATCCGCGGCTTCCATAAATTCATCCGACAGCCCCCAAGCCGTTCCCAGGCACAGGAGAAAAACGCTCTTATCGTTTTCCGGTGTTTCAAGATGCTGCCTGAACGCGTTGTATGCTATGGAACGCGGGCTTTCAACCGCGCTGGTCGCAACGATCCGCACGGTCTTCCCGACCCGGCTTTCAAGATCCGATACGATTTCGGCCATGCCGGGCACCACCGTCACCAGCCCCAGTGCCCGGCCCCGATCCGGATTGTAGGTCGAACCCGCGCCGTTTTGCCAGTGACCCACGATCTTTTCAGCCAGCACCCGCTGGTCCGTCAGGGGGGTTGCCGCATAAAACCTTAAAGCACCATAGGTTTTTGCAGCCCTGGCGATATCGTGAAGATCCAGGTTGGTTATGGCCGATGCGATGGTTTCGCCGGTTCTGCCCTTCACCGGGTAGTGGAGCAATGCGATGGCTATCTTGTCCAATTGGATATTCCTGTGATAGTAACTGCTTCCTGCTGCTATCCATCGGCAAGACTGCCGAGATA
>SLJY01000043.1 GCA_007134875.1 Desulfobacterales bacterium | reverse complement strand
GGCCTGGTTTTCGTCATTTTCTACCGCGATTGGAAGCTGGCCATCATCGCCATGGTGGTTCTGCCGGTGGCATTCTACCCGATCTACGAATTCGGGCGGCGGGTGCGAAAGTATTCGACCCGGAGCCAGGAAAGCATGGCGGAACTGAACGCCTTTCTTCATGAAACCTTCTGGGGGAACAAGATTGTCAAGGCGTTCGGCATGGAAAATTTCGAGAAGCAGCGCTTTTTTGACAAAAACAAAAAAGTATTCCGTTTCGAGGTGAAAACCTTCAAGGCCAAGGCCCTGGCCTCCCCCGTTATGGAACTGCTGGGCGGCATCGGCGTGACCCTGATCATATGGTACGGCGGGTCGGCCGTGATCCGGGGGGATGCCACGCCGGGCAATTTTTTTTCCTTCATGACTGCTGTCATGCTGCTCTACGCGCCTGTCCGGAAGATGAGCAAGCTCAACAATATCATCCAGCAGGGCCTGGCAGCGGTCGACCGGGTGTTCGATATCCTGGAGACCGAAACGGAGGTCCTGGACCCGGAAAGGCCTGCTGCGCTTCCGCCGCCGCCCCATCGGATCCGCTTCGAAAACGTATCGTTTCACTACGACCCCGGCGAGCCGGTCCTCGATGCGATCAGGCTGGATGTCTCCCCGGGGGAGCGGCTGGGAATCGTGGGCTCCAGCGGCGGTGGTAAAACATCCCTTGTCAACCTGATCCCGCGGTTTTATGATGTGACGGAAGGAGCCATCCGTATGGACGGCATCGATATCCGGGAGGTTGCCGTGGCGGATCTCCGGAAACGGATCGCCATCGTTACCCAGGAGCCGATTTTGTTCAACGACACCATCCGGAACAACATTGCTTACGGCATCCCGGATACAAGCGACGAATCGGTGGCCCGGGCCGCCGAGGCTGCCTATATCCACCGGTTTATTGCGGATCTGCCAAGAGGGTATGATACCTTCATCGGAGAGCTGGGAAACCGCTTGTCCGGGGGGCAGCGCCAGCGCATGTGCATTGCCCGGGCGATTCTGAAAGACGCGCCCATCCTTATACTGGATGAGGCCACGTCGGCCCTTGACACCGAGTCGGAGGATCTGGTTCAAAGGGCCCTGCTGAATCTCATGAAGGGCAGAACGTCTTTTGTGATCGCCCACAGGCTGTCCACCATACTCGACGCCGACCGGCTCATCGTGCTGTCCGAAGGCCGGGTCGTGGAGGAAGGCGACCATGAATCGCTGCTGGCGCTCCGGGGGGAATATTACCGGCTCTACGAAAAGCAGTTTGAGCACAATGATGGGCAGGAAAATATAATCTGATACGCCCATAACAAGTCCATATGCGCAGCAAGACACTACATCGCTACATATTTCTGGAAATGATTCCGCCATTTGTCACGAGCATGGCGTTTTTCATGTTCGTGTTTCTCATGGGCCAGCTCCTCGACATAACGAACATGATCGTTCAGCACCAGGTGAGCCTTGGGATTTTCGCCCTGCTCCTTGTTTTGACCCTGCCGTATTTTCTGGTCTACATCATACCCATGTCGGCCATGATGAGTGTATTGCTTACCTTCCTGCGCATGTCCGGGGACAATGAGATCACGGCCCTCAAGGCGGGCGGGGTCAGCATGTATCGGCTGCTTCCGCCGGTTCTGGTATTTGCCGTCCTTTGCATGATTGTCACCGGCTTCATGGGGATTTACGGCATGCCGTGGGGGAAAAGCGCCCATGAAAATCTTGCGCTTGAAGTGGCCCGCTCGAATTTCAACATCGCCCTGACCCCCAAACGCTTCAACGACGATTTCCCCGGGATTGTCTTTTATGTCAACGATATTGACAACCGCACCCGGCAGCTCCACGATGTCTTTATCGAGGACCGGCGCGAGGAAAATGTGTCGAGCACCATCGTGGCGCCCAGGGGATACCTGTTCGAAGGGGATACGCCGTATACCTTTGTTCTGCGCCTCTATAACGGCTTGATCAACAATGTGGAAATCGAGTCCCGGCAGGCGCATGCCACCCGGTTCGATACCTACGATATCCGCATGGATCTTCAGGAGGAAGCCGCGGATGCGGACAGCCGTCGGAAGGATCGGCGGGAGATGGCACTTTCCGAGCTGGTCGAATACGTCCGGGAGGCCGATGAAAAAGACGGGCGCTATTACGCGGTGCTCATGGAACTGCACATGAAGTTTTCCATTCCGTTCGCCTGTATCGCCATGTCCGTGTTGGCCGTTCCCTTGGGCATTCAGACGCTCGTTTCCAAGCGATCGGCGGGATTGGGCATCGGCCTGATCAGCTTTCTGATTTACTACCTGTTGTTGACGGGCGGGATTGTACTCAGTGAAACCGGGCTGATCGCACCGGTCTTTGGTACCTGGATGCCGAATCTGATTATGGGCGGCCTGGGGGTATACCTGTGGGTGAAAACCGCCCGCGATCGACCGGTTCGATTTTTTGATTTTTCCAGGCGCGTTGCGGCATGGATGGTTTCGGCCGTGCGAAGCCGGCGCGGTACTCCGGGCACATAATAGTGGCCGAACGAAAACCGGGATTTTTCATCCAGCCACTCAATACCCTTAATGCCGGCAGGGCAAAGCCCGGCAGAGCTTGAAAGGGCAGTGTATAAATGACGGTTATCCATCGGTATATCGTCTCGACATTTTTGAAATACTTCGCCACCGTGCTGGTGATGGTCGTGGCGATCTACCTGGCCATTCATTTTTTTAGCCGGGTGGATCGGTTTATTTCCTCCCCGGTATCCGGATACGACATGTTTTTGTATTTCATGTACAAAATCCCTGAGATCATCTCCCAGATCACGCCGATCGCTGTATTGCTGGCCGTTTTGATCGTTTTCGGACTCATGAGCCGGAACAATGAGATCATCGCCCTGAAGAGCGGCGGCATCAGCATGTTTTACCTGCTCAAGCCAATTTTCGTACTTGGTGGCGTTTTTTCCGCAATCCTGTTCATCTTCTCCGAGGTGGCGGTACCCGTCAGTATTGCCCGGGCCAATGATATCGACTCCCAGCGGCGGGGGGGTGAGCGGCGCAGCGTATCCGCTCCGGAAAAAGATATCTGGATCCGGCATGCCGACGGCCTGGCCCATGTTCGCCATCTGAATCCACGGGATGGAAATATATTCGGCGTGAGCCTGTATTTTTTGGATGACGATTACAACCTTACTCGTCGTCTCGATGCCCGTGAGGCCACATATGCGGACGGGAAATGGCATTTCCGGGACGCTGTGATGCAAAACCTGGAAAGGCCGGAGGATATACAGGTCGAGTACAGAAAAGAGGCAACGCTGACACTGGAGCTGGAGCCGTCGGATTTTCTGCGTGTGGCCGTCGACCCGGAAGAGACGAATGTCCTGGCTCTTTACCGGTATATCCGGCGGGTCGAGCAGGAAGGCTACGACGCCAGGGAGTACCGGGTCGATTTTTATGCAAAGACCGCCTTTCCATTAATCTGTCTTATCATTTCGTTCATGGGGGCCTGCATCGCCCTGTTTGGGAAAACCAGGGATTCCATGGCAACCAGTTTTGCATACGGCATCATTCTGGCCTTTGCATATTGGACGGTGTACAGTTTTTCGCTTTCCATGGGATACGGCGGACTGCTGCCACCCCTTGTGGCCGCCTGGACGGCCAATATTCTCTATGGGCTCGGCACGCTTTTGCTGCTGCTCTACATCGAATAATCCGATGCAGGCGGGAAATCGTTTTTGCATGAATCTGCGGGGGCATACGGGCTTTTAAATGGAACGGCTGAAACGTACAATCGAAGCAGTCATGCGCGGCGAAGCAAAAACCGCTTCTCCGGCCCTGTACCATGCCCTTTCCGCGGCGTCCGTTTTGTACGGATCCGGGGTGGCGCTTCGCAATGCTTTCTACGATACGGGCGTTTTGGGTTCCGTAAAACTTGAATGCCGGGTTGTTTCCGTCGGGAATCTCACGGCGGGCGGCACGGGAAAGACGCCCATGACGATTCACCTGGCTGTTTTGCTTCGCCGGATGGGGTACCGGCCGGTTGTAATCAGCAGGGGCTACGGTGGCGATGCGGAGAAAGAAGGCGCAGTGGTCTCCGATGGCTATGAGCTGCTGTGCGGTTCCGGTGTCTCGGGAGACGAGCCCTTCATGATGGCATCCGGCATGCGGGGGGTCCCCGTCCTGGTGGGAGGCGATCGGTACAAAAGCGGACTGCGGGCTGTTTCGGAATTCGACCCGGATATCATTTTGATGGATGACGGATTTCAGCATCGGCGTCTGCACAGGGATCTGGATATCATGCTTGTGGATGCTGCCACGATGTTCGGAAACGGGTGGCTACTTCCCCGGGGGGTGCTGCGGGAGCCTCTTCGATCAATAGGAAGGGCGGATGCGGTGGTTCTCACACGGTGCGCCGGCGATTGCAACACGTCCCGTGCCGAGCTGCAAAAAATGCTGAGCCGACCGGCGATCACCCGAAGGGAAAAGCGCTTTTCGGGCGGAATACCGATCTTCAGGGCCAGGCATGAAGCCTACCTTTCCTTTACACAAGACGGCAGATCACCCATTGCTGATTCGATTCCGGAAAAGACGCCCGAAATCGGGTTTTCCGCGATCAGCAAGGCCCGTGTGTTCGTGTTTTCCGGAATCGCAGGGAACCGCTCGTTTAAAGAAACGGTGGAAGAACATGCCGGAATTGTAACCGGGAGCATGTTCTTTCCGGATCATCATCGCTACTCGGATGAAGACCTGCGGCGCATTGCCGCTGCGGCGGCATCCGGAAAGGCGGATTTCCTGGCGACCACGGAAAAGGACTATGTAAGGGTGGCGGGCAGGATGCCGGCGGACATTCCTGTTTGCGTCATCGGGGTCCGGATCGTGTTCGTGGGAGAAGATGGGCAGGAATTTCTCCGCTTTCTGCGCCACAAACTCCAGTCGAACTGAGATGCCGGCCGGCTTGATGGACTGATAGACTCGAAAAAAAGTTTCGATCTGACGGCTTTGTAAAAAGTCCAGGATCAAGGCGTGCGCGCCATCATTTTCAGGACCGCACCCAGGTCTTCCGGGCGATCAACGCCGATGCTTCCGGATCCGGCAATGCGCACATGCAGTGGCATGCCGTTTTCCAGCAGGCGCAGCTGCTCCAGTTTCTCGATCTTCTCCAGGCGTCCGGCGGGAAGGGAGACAAGGCGGTCCAGGATGCTTTTTCGGAAGGCATACAGACCGATATGTCCGTAAAAGACCGGTGAGCTCGTTTCTTCCCGGTAATGGGGGATGGGGGAGCGGGAAAAATACAAAGCGTTTCCCTCCACTCCGAAAACCGCTTTGACCCGGTCAGGGTTGGCTGCGGCGGCTTCATCGATTTCATAGACAAGCGTGGTCGCCCCGATGTGAGGGCTCGTAAACGGTTCCACCAGTTTATCCAGCATGGCCGGGTCGAGCACCGGCTCATCGCCCTGGATGTTGACCACGACACAATCATCGGATAAGCCCAGTGCATCGGCTGCTTCCTTGACACGGTCCGTACCGCTTTCATGGTCCGCTGCTGTCATGATGCATTCAATGCCGTATTTTTCCGCGGCCTCTGCGATCCGGTGGTCGTCGGTGGCCACGGTGATACTTCTCAGAAGCGTGCAGCGGGATGCTCTTGCATGGACGTGCCAGATCATCGGCCGGCCGTTGATGTCGACCAGCGGCTTTCCGGGAAACCGTGTGGAGGCCCACCGTGCGGGGATGATACCGTGGCAGGGGGGAAGGGGTGTGTCCTGGGGGATCATGATCTGTTCCTTTCGGATATTGTCGATGCACTCGCAATCAGCGCTTTTTCGATCAGTTCACAGGCCTTGCGAGCCCCTCCCTGCCGGGCGGCAATGTATCGGCCGGCCCGGGCAGCGGTGTTGGCCCCGGGGGGCGGGTTGTCGGCCAGGCCGATCAGCTGTTCGGCGGCTTCTTTGGAATTGTTGACCCGGATGACCAGCTTGTTGCGGAATATTTCCACGCCAACCCAGGCGAAATTTTCCCATGAAGGACCGATTACCGGTGTCTTTCCATGAGCAAGAGGCTCGAGAAAGTTCTGTCCGCCTAAAGGGGCCAGGCTGCCCCCGACAAAAACGGCTTGTGCTTCGGCGTAAGCCGATGCCAACTCGCCGAATACATCCCATAAAACGACGTCTCCCGGCCGTATGGATTGGAATCCGGCAGAGCGCAGCTGCCAGGGTATCTGTTGTTCCGACAGCATTTTTTTCCAGCTGTCCACCCGTTCCATGTGGCGGGGAAAAAGGCCGATGACCGCGCCAGGCCGCTTCATGGTTACCCGCCGGATGATGTCCAGGATGTGGCCTTCCTCTTCCCGGCGGACGGAGCCCAGCACGATAAATGGGGATTTTTCGGGAAGCAGACGGCCGGTCCACCCCGGATCCCGACCGTCATAGGTGTCTGCAGCGGGTGCGGGAAGGCTGTCGAATTTGATATTGGACATCACCGATGCCAGGCCGCCGCCAAAGACCGTTTCAAAACGCCGCTTGTCTTCCTTCGAGACGGCAAAAACGGCATCCGGTGCGAGCGCGCGGCACACGGCCGGAAATCTCCTGTAGCCGGAGAGGCTTTTTTCCGTCATCCGGCCATTAACGATATAGACGGGGCGTTTCATTTGCTTAAGTGCATGGATGAATCCCGGCCATAATTCGCTTTCCAGCAGCACCGCCAGCTTCGGATTCACGCGGGCGGCGGCTGCGGACATGACGGAAGGACGGTCAAAGGGAAACCATGCGGAAAAAACGCAAAGGGTCGGGTTGGCCTGGGTAATCTCCGGGATAAATCCATCGATAATGTCCTTTCCCTGGCGGGTGTTGGTGGTCACCAGCACCCGGGTCGTCCCGGCCGTACGAAGGCGAGACAGCAGCGTCCGGGCCAGGAAAGCCTCCCCTCCGGAGGCCGCCTGGATCCAGATATCGGCCTCCGGCAGGGGTTCTTCAAGGGTTCGTCCTGTAAAACCGTCTTTGAGCCGGGGTGCATTCCGGAGCAGCGGAATGGCAATGCCCCAGGCAAAGTCATATAGACGAAAGGCTGTTTGGAGCGTTTTATCTTCCACGGTGTATATAGATAGACCCGCAAAAAGTTGTCGATGTTCGTCTTTTAGAAAAAGACAAAACCGCACCGCCATCCGGCCGTAAGCCGATAAGGATGCCGCTGCGGTTTTGCTTTATTGCGCTTTTTGGAGGAAATCCGGTGTCAATCGACTTCAGGGCGTGGATAAAGGCCGGAGCGCTCGACGATTTCAGGTATTTTTTCCTCCCATTCGATGGCCATGATGTGAAAGCCCTTGACGCCGTCGAGTTCCTTCAAGCGCTGAATGGTTTCAACGCAGATGTTGACCCCTTCTTCCGCCTGCTTTTCCTTGGGGGTGTCGGCCATCCGTTTGACCACTTCATCGGGCACGTCCATGCCGGGAACCCGGTTTTTCATGTATTTGGCCATGCCGGCGGACTTGAACGGGGTGACGCCGGCCATGATAAATGTCTTTTCCGTCAGTCCACGGTCCCGGGCCTGCCGGATCCACTCCTCGAATTTATCGAGGTTGTAGATACACTGGGTCTGGATAAATTCGGCGCCCGCCTCGATTTTTTTGGCAAGGCGCGGGACCCGGATCTCAAACGGGTCGGCAAAGGGATTGGCTGCCGCGCCCACGAACATCTGCGGCGGGCGCTTGATGTCCGAGCCGCCCAGGAACTTGCCTTCATCGCGCATCTGCCGGGCGGTCCATACCAGCTGCATGGAATCGAGATCATGCACGTTCTGGCCCTGGGGGTTGTCCCCGAAGCACTGATGATCGCCGGAAAGGCACAGCAAGTTGAAGATGTCGAAGGATGCCGCACCCAGGATGTCGCTCTGTAGCGCGATCCGGTTTCTGTCCCGGGTCACCATCTGCAAAACCGGCTCGATGCCCATCAGCTTGAGATGAATGCAGGTGGCCAGGCTGCTGGTGCGGACCACGGAGGTCTGGTTGTCGGTCACGTTGACGGCATCGACGTATCCTCTGAGCAGCTCTGCTTTTTCCCGGATAGTGTCCGGATCGCTGCCCCGCGGGGGACCGCATTCTGAGGTGACGCCCAGGTGGCCGGCTGCCATTATCTTCTCGAGTTTGCTCGGCGTTTTCGCACTCATATTTGCACATCCTCCCTTACGACTTGTCTGGGCCCGCCGGCGCGGTCGGAGGACCAGTCCTTGATGGGGAACATCTTCTCATAAAGATCGAGCCTGTTGATGGACTTCAAGCGGTCGATGATCAGCTGCCAGGCACAGTCAAGCTCCTTGTTGATCTCGCAGCTGCCCTTGGCGGAACCGCCGCACGGCCCGTTGAGAATCCGTTTGGCGCACCGGGATACGGGGCAAATACCGCCGGTGTGGGCCAGAATGCAGCTGCCGCAGGCCTGGCAGCGCTCGGTCCAGAGGCCGCGCTGTTCGGTTACACCCAGAAAACAGGTGTTCACGCCCGGGTATACCGGTGTGGAATGGTACTTTTCCGCGGTGAACTGGATGCCCACGCCGCACGCGATCGATACGATGGCTTCGTACTGGTCGGAGATGTCCCGGATTTCCTCCAGGTATTCGTGATCGCACTGGCGCTCCAGGGTCCGTTCGTCAACAACGACTTCGCGTCCCTGGTTGGCGAAGTACATGCGCAGCGTGGATGCCAGAATGCCGACCTCCTTCTTGCCGCCTGCCTCGCAAACGGTGACACATTCATTGCAGCCCAAAACGAGGATTTTATCATGATCCTTCACGTAATCGATGATTTCCTCGACAGGCTTTTTATCCGCAACTATCATGGGGTCTGCCTCTCTTCACATTGTGGTTATATCCTGGCGGGGGTGGGTCTCCGGTTGCACCCCCGCATTGCCTTTCAAGATCAGCGGCGGAAAATCACGCCGCCTGCTGCCTCTTTTTTCTCAGCGGATTGGGGCCGATCTCCCGGATCCGCGCGTCCATTTCCTCGGCATACTTGACAAACAGCGGGCCGTCGCTCGAGGACAGGTTGAACATTTCCACGCGTCCTTCATCGGCACCGACAGTGGCCAGAATCTTTTTGGCCTGTTCCACGCGCTTGCGGGCGCGGAAGTTGCCTTTCTTGTAGTGGCACTCGCCTTCCTTGCAGCCGATGATACAGGCGCCGTCAGCGCCTTTTTCGATGGCGCGCAGGAGATGCGCCACATCGACCTTGCCGGTGCACGGAACGCGAACGATGCGAATGCTCGTGGGGTATGTCAGTCTCATGGAACCTGCCAGGTCCGCGGCAGAGTACCCTCAGTAATTACAGCAGAACGCAAGGATCGTGGGCTTGAAATCCGTTGTCATATCTCTCCCTCCAG
>SLJY01000221.1 GCA_007134875.1 Desulfobacterales bacterium | reverse complement strand
GCCGGTATATACCGCTGATCAGGTTGAAGATGGTTGTTTTTCCCGATCCGTTGGGGCCGATAATGGAAAATATTTCATTTTTTTCCACCCCGAAGCTGATGTCATCCACCGCCTTCAGGCCTCCGAACCGGATGCTCAGATTCTCGATGCTTAAATAGGCCATAAAAACAATTCCCTCTCCGCAATGCCCGCGCCCGCGGCAACGTACGCGCCGGCTTCAAAACCGGCCGATCATCGTGAAAATCCGGCGATTCATTGGCCGAACCGCCGGATTCATGGAATTCCCGCCGTATTTATTTCTCGTAGACCAACTCGTTTTCGATCCAGTCCTGGACAACGTTATACTCGCCGTTGGGGCCGCACTGCCAGATGCGAAGCGATCTGGGCGGGCGATGGTCATCGGCCGTCCAGGTGAGTACCGGTCCCGCCTCCTGGAATTCCGTAACCGAATTGAGGGCATCCCGCACAGCCGCCGTGCTCAGTTCCGGTCCGACCTCCCGAAGGGCCCATACCAAAGGCTCCGCCACGACGATGCCGGCGAGGTAGTTCATGCCCCATCGCTCCTCGGGAGCAAATTTTTCCCGCGCCTCGCGGTAGCGGATCATTTGGGGCGTATCGGCATAGGGACTTTCGGTGAAGGCCGCGGTGATGACGCCTTCCCTTGCCCACAGCCCTTCGGTAATATGGTTCATCAGATCAAAGTCGCAAAGATTGTAGGAATGAAGCCACTGGGGCTGATAACCCATGGAAACCGCCGTCCGCAGCGAAATGGCCGCCTGGGTGGGCGCCATGATACCGATCACGGCCTCCGCACCGGAAGCCTGGAGGCGCGCCACCTGGGACGAAAGATCGCGCTCGATGGGCTCCACGGGAACGGCTGTAAGAAGCTCAAGCCCATGCAGCTCCAGGCGGGCTTTGATTCCGGCCATGGCATCCAGACCCCAGTCGTCGTTCTGATACAGGAGTGCGATCTTCTCGAACCCTTCATTTTCAACGGCATGCTTGGCAAGAATGCTGCCCTCGTCGAAATAGGCGGGCCAGATGTTCCACAGCCACGGGTTGTCGTGGAAGGCTGCCGCACCGGAGCAAACCCCTACCCAGATGATTTCGTTCTGCCGCAGAAAATTCTGAACGGCAAGACCCGGCGCCGTACCCACGCCGCCGACAAATGCAAAAACGCCGCGGCGGGAGACCAGCTCCCGCACCGCTGCCATGGTCTGGGACGGATTATACTGGTCGTCCCTGATGAAATAACGGATCTGCCGCCCGTGAATCCCGCCTTCATCATTGACCATGTCAAAGACCAGCTTGCTCCCCCGCGCCACTGCGCCCCAAGGGGCTGCGGGGCCCGTCTGCGGCCCCCACTGACCGATGCGGATCTCGTTGTCGTCGAACCCCCGCTCGCCGCGGGCATGCCCGTTGCCGGTAAAAAGAAACAGGACAAACAAGGGAACCAACAATGTCAACACTGTCTTTTTCAAATCCATACCCTTCCTCCTTTTTTGGTTGCTTGGCTGCCGCCGACCCCCTGCCTTTTTTTCATGCTGCCGGACCATTCTCAAGGTCCGTAATTCCTTAAACCTAAACACTCAGCTTAGGTTTAAGGAAAAAACAGCCCGGCATCCTGCCACCCTGTCCGGGCAGCTGAAACCTAGCTTTTGTACCACCGGCCATCCTCCCTGAAAAAAACGAAGCCTATGTTGATCATCGATTGCTGCCTGGTTGGAACATGCATGAATACCAGGTCCACCTCGACCTGGGCGAATTTTTCAACCGTCGGCCAGGAATCCCCATCGTCATTTTGCTGAATATAGGAAACCCCGACGATGGTATAGTCCACCAGCCGGTCAGGCGATGTCCTGGCCTGGCGAAGGTAGTCCTCGTACGAATGCTCCCTGGCATACGGGGACGAGGGAGCAAAACAGGCGTAAACAGCGGGAAAATCCCGGTTCAACTCCGCTTCCAGAAACGTTCTGGCCGCGCGCAGGACCTGTTTTTCCTCGCTTGAACAAATGCCGTCCCGCGTTTCATCAGCGATGGCGGGCGATACTATGGCAAACGCGCAATACGCCAGTACAAGGACAGCGGCGGCCGCAAGCGCTTTGCGGTTCCTGCCGGAAAATACCGTTGTATATCCTGTCTGCAAACGCATAAGTCATACCTTCTTGACGTAATGTTTTCCGAAAAGCCCGCTGGGCCGTATGCAAAGGACCAGAACAATGACAACGAACGCCGTGATGGGCTTCCATGCGGGCCAGGCATAGCCGAAAAAATTCTCGATCAGCCCCATGATCCCGCCGCCGATGAGAACCCCGGGTATGCTCATGAGCCCTCCCAGAACGGCCGCGGCAAATGCACGGAGAAAGGGCTCCATCATGAACTGGGGGTCCAGAATGGTCTTCGCGGACATCAGCGTGGCGGCTGTCGCGCCAATGACTGAGCTAAGCGCCCAGGCAAATGCAAAAACGCGGTTTGTCCTGATTCCCATGATCTTGGCGGCATGCTTGTTTTGCTGGGTGGCCCGCATGGCCGTACCCATTTTCGTATGCTTGAAAAAGAAATACAAAAAAGCCATGATCACGGCCGATATGATAAACACGGCCAGTGCCCACTGACTGATCACCAGCCCGGGGATAATCTCGTAGGTCACCTGGTAGGAAAAGGGTATGGAGAAAGCCTGCTGCTCGGCGCCCCATTTCCAGCTGGCAACGCCGGCCAGGAGAAGCTGGGCACCGATGGTAATGACGATCAGGCCCAATATGGTAGGGTTTTTAGCCGGGCGCAAAAAGAAAAACTCCACGAATACGCCGAGCAGCCCTGCAAAAACGAGGGACATCACGAAAGCAATCCAAAACGGGTATCCGTATACGGCCAGCACGTGAAAGGCCACGAAAGTGGAAAACATTGCCATATCCCCGGCCGCGAAATTGACCACTTCCGATGTTTTGTAGATAATGACGACGGCCAGACCGAACAGCCCGTAACAAGCCCCCATTGCCAGACCCTCGATCAGCAGATGCCCGAACGGCATAATTCCCCCTTCATGAAAGTTGATGGACTCCTGAAAAGTACCTGAACGAAAACCGCCCTTTCAACCAATCCCTGCAATTCCCGCGGTTAAAAATTCCATCTGAACCGATCAGGTTTTATGCACTTGCTAAAACGGCCATGTCTTCCAGTATTTCTTGATCCGTATCCAGAGACCGAAAATCCCCAGGGGTTCGAATATGATAATGCCGATCATGACAAGGCCCAGGGCGATCATGTTGAAATTGTCCATGCTCCCCACCGCCGACAGCCAGTTCCTGGAAACGTGCAGAATAAGGTCGCCGAGAACCGGAACTTCATTGACGTTCTTGAACAGGTCGTACATGAGGTAGGTGATGAGCGCGGCGCCGGTGACGGACCCCATGACGGATCCAAGCCCGCCCACCACGACCATGACGAGAAAAATAACCGAGAGGATGAGATTGAAGGTAAAGGGATCGAAAAAACCCAGCACAAAGGCAAAAAGCCCGCCCGCGATGCCGGCGTAGAATGCACTTACGGCAAAAGCCAGTGTTTTGTAATAGGTCAGGTTGATCCCTATCACCTCGGCGGCGATTTCGCTGTCCCGGATCGCCACAAAAGCTCGCCCGGCGCGGGTTTTCAAAATATTGACCGCAAGGAGAACCATAAGAATGGTGATAATCAGGATAAGATAGTACAGGCTGGTTTCGGTAAAAAGCATCCAGCTCCACCCCAGCTGGGGGATCCCGATATCGAGCATTGGGGCGGCCAGGCCCTGCCTGCCTCCGAATATCTGCGTGTGCCCGATGATATGCATGATGGCCAGCCCGAACGCGAGGGTGGCAATGGCAAGGTAGGGGCCTTCCAGGCGGAGTGCCGGAAGGCCAAGGATGAATCCGAAAAACGCCGCGATGAATGCGGCTGCAATGAGCGCGGCAAAAAACGGTAAATTCAGCATGGTCATCAAAAGAACGGTCCCATAGGCGCCGATGGCGAAAAATCCGGCATGCCCGAGAGCGATCTGGCCGGTATTCCCTACCAGAATATTGAGCCCCACGGCCACGATGACATGAACCATGATGATGGAAAACAGGTAAAGGTGATACCCTGAAAGGAAGAAGGGCGCCCCGAAAAGCGCTATCAGGAGAACGATCGTCCAGAAAAGAATCGTGCCACTGCTGAAAAGCTCGATATCCTCGTAATACGTACGCTTAATGCCCATCGGCAACACCTCTTCAAAATCACAGGGTAAAATGGATCACTTACCGGTAAAACCACTTTCGCGGATCGTCACATCCCGAAGCAAAGGCCCGGCAAACCATCATGAAGGCATAAACCGTCCAAGCGCTGCTCCCGGGCCGGTGGAGCATAGCCTTCTTCATTCAGCATCGCGGGCATCGGGTGCAGGACGACTCATCCCTGCAGTTTGTGATCGTGTTGCCTTTTGCTAATACACCTCCTTGCAGCGGGCTGGCACCTGTGAGACATCCCAATGAAGCACCTGTTGCATCCATAGTTTACACCACGTAATACGCCTCATCGGTATAAACTTTGTTCATGCGAGATTATGAAGATATATATCCGTGTAGAGATATCCTGTCAAGTGAATAATGATCACCCTCTATGACGTTTCAGGGAACAGGCGGTTTTTACAAACGGATAAAGCCGGCTGTTCCCTCAATAGAATAAAAAAACACCCTGCTATCAGGAGCAGTCGCTGAAGCCGCATACACGGCAGACGCTGCATCCGCCTTCGGGCTCCATCATGCCGCCGCAATCCGGGCAGGCGCCTTTCACGGGTGCGTAATTTCCCTGGACGGAACCGTATCCGTTAGCGGCCATATGCTCTCCGATCGCCTTAGCCACCGCATCGGCGCAGGAGAGAATCTTGTTTTCGCCGAATCCGAACGGTGAATGGCACGAAATCCCCTGGAGCTGACCGATCACCTGGCGGGCCGGCACCCCGCTGCGCCAGGCCAACGAAACCATGCGCCCGATGGCCTCGCTCTGGGAGGCTGCGCAGCCCCCGGCTTTGCCCATGGTGGTGAACAGCTCAAAAAGCCCCTCGCTGTCCTGGTTGATGGTAATATAGATCGGGCCGCACCCGGTACGCATCTGGTAGGTCCAGCCATTAAGAATCCGGGGGCGTTTGCGCTTCGCATGGCGCATAGCCTTATCGGCAGGGGATTCCTTGATTACGGCCTCCGGTGCGGTGGCTTCCGCGGAAACCGGGGTGGCGGCGACCCCGGTGGAAAGCACCTGTTGATCCCGCGATCCGTCGCGGTAGATGGTAACCCCCTTGCAGCCAAGCTTCCAAGCCAGGCCATAGACGTCCGCCACGTCGTCGATGGTTGCGGCGGAGGAAAAGTTGACGGTTTTGCTGACGGCATTGTCCGTGTGTTTCTGGAAGGCCGCCTGCATCCGTATATGGCTTTCCGGTGAAATGTCATGTGCCGTGACAAAAAACCGCCGGAGGTCTTCAGGAACCTCCGCGATGTCCCGGACCGTTCCGGCAAGCGCGATGCGGCGCATGGTTTCCCGGCTGTAAAATCCCCGCTCCCGTGCGATCTTTTCGAACAACGGATGCACCTCAACCAGGATATCGTCATCCATGACCTGCCGGATGTAGGAGACGGCAAAGATCGGTTCCACGCCGGACGAGGCGTTGGCGATAATGGAAAGGGTCCCCGTGGGAGCGATGGTGGTAATGGTAGCGTTTCGGATGGGCGGTTCCCCTTGCTGATCGAACACGGAGCCCGGAAAGTTGGGGAATGCGCCCCGCTGCCGGGCCAGTTCCCGGGATGCGGCGCGCCCCTCGTTATCGATAAACGCCATGACCGTTTCGGCCAGTTCCACGGCCTTGTCCGTGTCATAGGGGATTTCCATACGGACCAGCATGTCGGCCCACCCCATCACCCCCAGGCCGATCTTCCGGTTGCCCATGGTCATGCGCGCAATTTCCGGCAGCGGATACTGGTTGATCTCCACCACGTTGTCCAGAAACCGCACCGCTCTGTGAACAAAAATTTTCAGGCGATCCCAGTCCACACCTTCCGCGTTTACCATCCTGCCCAGGTTGATCGATCCCAGATTGCACGATTCATAGGGCAGCAGGGGCTGCTCGCCGCAGGGGTTGGTCGATTCGATCGTTCCGACGTGGGGCGTGGGATTGTCCCGGTTCAAGCGATCCAGAAACACGATGCCCGGCTCGCCGGTCTCCCAGGCCTGGGTGACGATCAGTTCGAACACCCTCCGTGCCTCCAGGGTTCCCGTCACCTCGTTGCTCCGGGGGTTGATCAGGTTATAGCTCTCGTCGCGCTCCATTGCTTCCATGAACGCCTCCGTGAGCCCCACGGAAATATTGAAGTTATTGAGCTGCTTCTTGTCCGCCTTGCATTGGATGAAATCCAGGATATCCGGGTGATCGACCCGAAGAATCCCCATGTTGGCGCCCCGTCGGGTGCCGCCCTGCTTGATGGTTTCAGTGGCCACGTCGAACACCTTCATGAATGAAAGCGGCCCGGAGGAAACCCCCGTGGTGCTGCGCACAACATCTTTGGCGGGACGAAGCCTTGAAAAGGAAAAACCCGTTCCGCCGCCCGACTTGTGAATGAGCGCGGTATGCTTCACCGCATCGAAAATCTCCTCCATGGAATCCCCCACGGGAAGCACGAAACACGCGGAGAGCTGGCCCAGGGAGCGGCCGGCATTCATCAGGGTCGGTGAATTGGGCAGAAACTCGAGCCCTGCCATCATGTCATAGAATGTTTCGGCAAGCGATGCCGTATCCGCCTTCGGGTCGAACCTGGACTCAGCCGCGGCAACGCTGGCGGCAACCCGCCGGAACATGTCCTCGGGCTGTTCCAGGACGGTTCCTTCAGGATCCCGCTTCAGGTAGCGCCTTTCCAGGACGGTCACTGCATTGGGGCTTAGCTCGGGTGTTCGCACGGAATCGGTCGGGTTCATATAAACAGTAACTCCATTGGTTGCAAGGTTTGGTTTACGTAAGCACTCTGCGTTCTTCGAATTCGCACAAGCCTTGATCTTGAAATTCTTACGGGTTCATCCATATTGGCTCATTCCATTTTAGCGGCACCAGCCCCCATCTTCTTCCCCCTTTCCCCTTTTCCCCTACCCCTTACGCGACCGGACCATGGAAACAAGCAGCTTCAGGCACAGCAGCCCCCCGGCAATATAGCCCACCATACCCAGCGCCGGATAACCCCACAGGGTGGGGCCGGTACCGGACATGATTATCATGCCCGAGCCCACAAACAATGTACCGACGATTATCCCCAGCACCAGGCGGTTGACGATCCGCTCCAGGGTTCCCTGAAGACCTTCCAGGTTTTCGTGGCGGAACCGGATCGCAAGTTCCCCTCGGTCCAGCTTGCCCACGATATTGAGCGTCTGCCTGGGGAGCTCCTGCTGAAAGCGCAAAAGGTAGCGGAATCCCCGGTACATCCCTTTTAGCAGGTTTGTGGGCGCAAAGCGATCCCGGACCATGCGGCGGGCCACCGGCCGGATTTCTTCCATAACGTCCAGATCGGGGCAGAGCAATTTAGCTGTTTCCTCGGCCGTGATCAGCGACTTGATCATGATGGACAAGTCCGCCGTGAGAATCCGGCCGTGAAAGCGCAAAATGGAAATGAGATCAATGAGCATCACACCCAGGTTCATCTCCGCAAAGGGCATCCGGGTAAACTGGCTGATCACCTCGAGGATCTCGTTTTGCAGGGTCGCCCGGTTGATGCTTTCCCGGCCCGTGGTGAACGTCATGAGAAAATCGGTCACCTCGTCCACGTCGTTTTCCGCGATCGCGGCCATGACATCCACCAGTTCCTGCCGGATTCTCGGGGAAAGCCAGCCCACCATCCCCCAGTCCACCAAAACGATGGTTTCGTTTTCATCGATGAGAATGTTGCCGGGATGGGGGTCGGCATGAAAAAACCCGTACACAAGGACTTGGCGCAAGGAAAAATTGATAGCCGCACGCGCAAGGCCTTCCCGGTCGGAAAACTCCGAAAAACGGATATCCTTCATCTTGCGCCCCCTTGAAAACGCCATGGTCAGAACGTTTTTCCGGCAAAGCGAAGGAAACACCTCGGGAATATCGATGCCTGCGCCCGGCTCCAGCTGGGAACGGGCGGCCTGCATGTTCCGCATCTCGCAGATAAAATCCAGCTCCTTGAGCATGAGCTTGCGGATACGGTTAACAAGCTGGGGAAGATTGTAGACCTTGAAGTATTCGATCCGCCCGTCGAGCTGATGCGCGATCCGTTCCATGATGTCGAGATCCCGGCGGATGGTCTCGGCAATGCCCGGGCGCTGGATCTTGAGTGCAACCTCCCTGCGGCCATCAAGGAGCACCGCCCGGTGCACCTGGGCCAGGGATGCCGCCGCGATGGGCGTTTCATCGATTTCCGCGAAAATGGCCGGCAGGGGTCGTTTAAAATTGTCTTCCAGCACCGCCTGCATTTCCGGGAAATCCTCCGCGGGAACTTCGTCCTGGAGTTTTCGCAGCTCGTCTATTAGCTCCCGGGGAATCAGATCGGCGCGCTGGGAGAGAATCTGGCCGCATTTGATAAAGGTCGGGCCCAGATCCTCGAGGACCTTTCGCATACGTTCCCACTTGGTTAGATGAACGGCATGCGTGGTTTGCTTTCTGAAATACCCCCGCCCCGGAATATCCAGGCGGTCGACGATGTCATGGAATCCGTATTTTACCAAGGTTGCCACGATTTCGGCAAAGCGTCCGGATATAGATCGGATCTGCATCAAATACTCTCCGCACAGTCTTACCGAACCCCCGGGGAGGGACCCGGCGCTGGGATTGCCCCGGCCTGCGGCCGACGGAATCGAAAAAGAAGGATGGCCGAATATGACCCGGTCATTTCTCTATCACCTAAGCTGGCGTTTCAAATTTTTTTTCGTTTTTGTTTTCATATTATTTTATTTGAAACGCATAGCTTAAGCATCACAAATATACCCACATTATGTAAGCTGTTCTTCCGGAAGAAACCAGCAGTCGATAGTATCAGAAAATTTCGCCGAAGATAAGCACAATATTATTATAATGGATATGATTCACAGAGGTTGTTTGGCGGTTCACCTTGTTGTATGTATGGAATTTCCGTAATGGATTGCCGGGTGGCAGCGATATTCTTGATACGGGCAAACATCCTGAACCCGGACAAGATCATAGGGGGCTAAAATGAGCGACCTGCACGAACTCGCCCGGCTGCTTCGAGAACTTGACGACCAACTGGCGACCTGCATGCGCTGCGGCATGTGCCAGGCGGTCTGTCCCCTGTACGCGGAAACCGGCCGGGAGTCGGACGTGGCCCGCGGAAAGATCGTTTTGCTGGAACATCTTTCCAAAGAACTGCTG
>SLJY01000009.1 GCA_007134875.1 Desulfobacterales bacterium | reverse complement strand
CGGCCGACATGTGTCTTGGATCGCTTGGCTCCGATACCGGCGGATCGATCCGTCAGCCCGCCTCCCACTGCGGGGTGGTTGGCGTCAAGCCGACCTACGGCCGGGTATCCCGCTACGGACTGGTGGCATTTGCCTCCTCCCTGGACCAGATCGGCCCCATCGCGGGAAACGTGGATGACGCGGCCATACTCCTGGAAGCCATCGCCGGCTATGATCCCAGGGATTCCACTTCCATCGACCGGCCGGTCCCCGCCTACAGGGAAGCGCTCGCCGGTGATGTATCCGGTCTTACCATCGGAATCCCCCACGAATACATGGAAACGGAAGGACTCGATCCGGAGGTGGCAGACGCCGTCAACCGCGCCGTGGAGATATTCCGGTCAGCCGGGGCCGCATGCATCGACATATCCCTGCCCTACACGCACCATGCGGTGGCAGCGTACTACCTGGTGGCGCCGGCGGAGGCCAGCTCCAACCTGGCCCGCTACGACGGTGTCAAATACGGATTCCGGGATGCTTCCGCCAAAAACGATTTAAAGGCAATGTATACCGAAACCCGCTCCAAAGGGTTTGGCGCGGAAGTCCGCCGCCGCATCCTGCTGGGCACCTATGCGCTTTCCTCAGGGTATTACGATGCCTATTACAAGAAAGCATCCCAGGTGCGGACACTTATCCGGCAGGGATTTTCCGAAGCGTTCGGCCTCTGCGATGTCATCCTGTCGCCCGTGGCCCCCACCGCGGCATTTCCCATCGGTGAAAAGGCCGATGATCCCCTTCAAATGTACCTTTCGGATATTTTTACCCTTTCGGCCAACATGGCCGGAGTCCCCGGCCTTTCGGTCCCCTGCGGGTTCACGGCGAACGGCCTCCCCGTGGGGCTTCAGTTGACGGGAAACCATTTCGCGGAGGGCACCATTTTGCATGCAGCATGGGCATTCGAACAGATAGCGGGTGTCGGGGCCGAAAAACCGCCGTTGCAGCCGGCGGCCTGAACAAAAAAACCAGAAACAGACGAAATAGGGGAAACAAGCCATGTCCGTACAACCCAAGAAGGAGAACCTCCGAAAAGCGGTGAAGTGGATCGGGGAAACGAAAAAATTCGAACCCGGAAAAACCAACCAGAAACTGGTGGAGGAAGCGGCCCTGACGTTCAACCTGTCGCCTTCGGACACGGAGTTTCTCTACCGCTTCCTGCGCGGCGAAGCCGAGCTCGACTGATATGCGCGAAGCAGGCGCGGCCAGGGTTCGCATCCTTCCGGAGATCCTTTCCAACAAAATCGCCGCCGGTGAAGTGGTTGAACGGCCGGCCTCCGTGATCAAGGAACTCGTGGAAAACGCCATTGACGCCGGAAGCGATCGGATCAGCGTGGATATTGAGGACGGCGGGCGAAAGCTGATCCGGGTGTCGGACAACGGGTATGGCATGTCCCACGACGATGCGCTTCTGGCCATCGAACGCTATGCCACCAGCAAAATCGCCTCCGAATCGGACCTTTTCGATATCCGCTCGTTGGGATTCCGGGGGGAAGCCCTGCCGAGCATCGCCTCGGTATCGCGATTCACGATGATCACGCGGGACGAGTCATCGGATGCCGGCACGGAAATCCAGGTGGAAGGGGGGAAAATCCGCGCGGTCAACCCGGCAGGCGCCCCCCGGGGGACGATGATCGAGGTGCGCCAGTTGTTTTTTAACACGCCGGCACGTCGCAAGTTCATGAAAACAGCCGCCACGGAGTTCGGGCATGTCGCCGACACCCTGTCCTGCATCGCGCTTTCCCGGCCAAAAATCCGTTTCACCCTCACGCACAACGACAAAACCGTCCGCCAATGGCACAACGTCCGAACCCCGGAGGACCGAATGGCCGACGTGCTGGGGACCTCCACGGTCCGGCTGCTCTACCCGGTCTCAGGACAGGCGCCCGCGGCCTCGCTTTCGGGATGGGTCTGCGATCCTTCCTTCAACCGCGCCACCGCCGGAAAGATCTATATTTTCGTCAACGGCCGGTTCATAAGGGACCGGGGGATTGTGCATGCAGTGATGGACGGTTTTTCGGGCCGCCTCATGAAGGGTCGGTTCCCCGTGGCCGTATTGTACCTGGATGTGCCGGCGGGCGAGGTGGATGTCAACGTTCATCCCACCAAGCACGAGGTTCGCTTCGCCCGGCGCCGCGACATTTACACGACCGTGAACTCTGCGGTGGCACGGGCCCTGGCCGATGCCGGCACCGATGCCAACGCCAATCGGGATGAGCATTCCTCCGATGCCGGAAGGCAAGGCCCTGCGGCGGAAGATCGGCCAGCACCTGCGACTTTTCACGGGGCAAAAGACCACGCGCCGGAACAAAGTGCCCGGATGCAGGAAACCGTACAGGAACTTTCCGAAAAAATACCGGCTTTCGAAAATCCCGCCGCTCATGAATCGGCCGGTTCTTTTGCAACGGATGCAGCAGCTCAGGCCCGGCGTCCCGTAAAATCGGAGCAAAATATGGAGGCCTCCCCGCCCCTTCCGCAGCAGCCGTCCCTGTTCGGCCGGGAGGATCTCGGACGGGCCCATGTAATCGGGCAGTTCAGAAATTCCTATATCCTGTGCGAAAAGGATGATGAATTGCTGCTGATCGACCAGCATGCGGCGCATGAACGAATCCTCTACGAGCAGTTTCGCAGGCGTGCGGCGTCGGGGTCCGCCGTTTCCGTGCAGCGGCTGCTGGTTCCGGAAACCGTGGAAACCGGCTTCCGGGAGAGCGCAGCGCTGGAGGCGATGCTCCCCGGGCTAAAACGCGCGGGACTCGAAATCGAGCCGTTCGGACCCAACACCTTTGCCGTTCATGCGGTGCCGGACATGCTGGCCGATAAGCCGGCGGGGCCGCTGCTCCTGGAAATCGCCGAAGTGGCGGATGCCACCGGGTACCGGCAGAAAGGGGTGGAGCGTGCCATCGATGCCTGCCTTCTGCTCATGGCATGCCACGGCGCAGTGCGGGCGAACCAGCCCCTGGCGGAAAAACAGATGAAGGCCATCGTGGACGGACTATTGGACTGCGAGAACCCGTCCACCTGCCCCCACGGCCGGCCTATCCGGATCGCCTGGAGCAAGGGGTTTCTGGACAGGCACTTCAAGCGGATCGTATAGAAAGTTTTCGGATTTGCGGCTTCTGCGGCCCTCGCCCCGACCATCCCGGCCGTCCCTGTCATCGATTCCCGACTGCTCCCGGTAATGCATCTGGATGGCGTCGTGGGTTTCCGGCAGCAGGCTGAACGGCGGTATGATCAGCGCCGCTCCGATCAACAGCACCAGGGAGACGACAAGCGCGCCGAGCAGTTCCGGGCGCATGGAAAGAATCTTTTTCGCACGGGGTTTCAGGCAGGCGGTAAACGCTTTCCAGTTGTAGATCAGCAGGTGAATAAACCCGAGCACCAGAAAGGCAAGGGCCGAACTCAGATGGATCGAGGCCCACTGGTCCTTTGCAAGGCCCAGCATCCGCCAGGATATTTCATCGGCCACCCGGCACTGGGGAGCCACGTACAGGCAAATGCCGGAGATCGCCAGCGCAAGGAAAACAAATGTCAGAAAAAGGGTAACAAACGCGCGGATGGAGATACCGTCCGATTTTGTCATAGCAGGCCTCCTTATTGCCGGCCTCACCGGCACTCATAAAATAACCTTTATTTTAAATAAGTTATAAGCAGGCCTTTAATCCTGTCAAGGATGAATGCCGTTTGCGCCTGAAAAAGGCATTCAGGCCGGGCACTATTGACTCAGCTTTTTTTGCAGCAGTTCATTGACGAGTTTCGGGTTCGCCTTTCCGCCGGTCTCCTTCATGACCTGGCCCACGAAAAACCCCATGACCTTTTTGTTGCCGCCCCGATACTTCTCCACTTCCCCGGGGTTTTCGGACAAGATCCGGTCGATAACAGGTTCGATTTCCGATGCATCGCTCACCTGGACCAGTCCCCTGGCCTCCACAATCGCCTTCGGTGCTTTCCCGGTTTCGGCCATCTCCGCAAAGACGGTTTTGGCGATTTTGCCGCTGATGACCCCTTCTTCGATCAGGCCGATAAGAGACGAGAGGTCTTCGGCCGATACCGGGGCGTCCTCGATGGTTTTTCCTTCGGCGTTCAGGAGGGCCGTCAGTTCTCCCATGATCCAGTTGCTGGCGGTTTTGGGATTTTTCACGCACGCTGCGCAGGATTCGAAATAATCAGCCATCTCCCTGGAGCCCGTCAATATCTCCGTATCGTAGTCGGGCAGGTTGTACTGCTCGGCAAACCGCTTTTTTTTCCGGTCCGGCAGCTCGGGCAGCCGCTTTTGAAGCCCTTCGACCATGGCTTCGTCCACTACCAGGGGCACCAGGTCGGGATCGGGAAAGTACCGGTAGTCATGGGCCTCTTCCTTTCCCCGCATGGAGATTGTCCGGTTTCCGGCCTCGTCCCACAACAGGGTCTCCTGAACGATCGCTTCTCCGTCGGCCAGGGCGTGGGTCTGCCGTTGAATCTCGTAGGCCAGGGCTTTTTCCACGAACCGGAAGGAATTGAGATTCTTGAGTTCCGTCCGGGTGCCCAGGACGCCGGCGCCCTTTTCCCGTATGGAAATGTTGGCGTCGCATCGGAAGCTGCCCTCTTCCATATTGCCGTCGCTGATGTCCAGGTACCGGAGAATGGCGCGGAGGCGGCGCAGATAGGCACCCGCCTCTTCCGGGCTGTTCATGTCGGGTTCGCTCACGATCTCAAGCAGCGGCACACCGGTACGGTTGTAGTCGACGAAACTGACGGGCCGGTCCGGATCATGGGTCGACTTACCCGCGTCCTCTTCCATGTGAATGCGGGTGATTCCAACCCGCTTGACGGTTCCGTCCGAAAGGGTGATATTCAGGTGCCCCGCCTCGGCGATGGGCAGCTCGTACTGGGAGATCTGGTAGCCCTTGGGAAGGTCCGGGTAAAAATAGTTTTTCCGCGCGAACCGGCTTTCCGGCGCGATCCGGCACCCGGTGGCCAGGGCCATCAAAACGGCGTATTCGACCACTTTCCGGTTTAAAACCGGCAAAACCCCCGGCATGCCCAGGCATACGGGGCAGACGTGGGTATTGGGCGGCGCGCCGAATTTCGTGGAGCATCCGCAGAATATCTTGGTTTTCGTCTTCAGTTGGGCATGCACCTCGAGCCCGATCACCGCTTCGAACGCCATGGTGTTAATCCTTCATCATCCGGTTGTATTTCACAAATCGCCGGGCAGGGACACATCGACCTGCCGCCGGCCAGAACAAACCATACACGATGCCTGTTGCCGTTGCAAGCCCCGGGATGCATCCGGGCGCAGGGAAGTTTTCGTGATCGGATCATTTTGCAGCCCTGTGGGCCTTTGACATTTTGAAACACCGTGCGTGATAATCCGGGCATATGATGCGCTATGGCATGCTCTGCCACTCATAGGATGTGCTGACGAAGGAAGCGCATCATGTCCTGAATGAATGCATCGGCGTTCGGTATGCAAAGCTTACCGGAAAAAAACCCAACCCCTTTGTCCGTTGTAATTTCTGCCCTGGAAACAGACAACCATCTCGCCGTTTGCCCCCCAAAAAACCATCGGATCAAATCTGAGGGTCGGGGGATTACCCCCTCGCAACTGTGATGGGCCGTTGCCAGCTTCTACGGCTCGATAAGCCGCACCCTGAAAACTCGCTTCGCCTCCGGCTCCGCTCAGACATTCAGGGTGCGTAGCTTGTCTTCGCCCCGAGCTGGCACGCCCCCTCACAATTGTTGACGGCTTTTTTCGAGGTTGTCATTGCTGCTTGCAGGTTGTTCAGGTGTAATACCTGCTCTCGAAGCAGACAACCATCTCGCCGTTTGCCCCCAAAAACCCATCGGATCATTTCAGAGGGTCGGGGGATTACCCTCGCGCAACTGTGAGGGGCCGTTGCCAGCTTCTACGGCTCGATAAGCCGCACCCTGAAAACTCACTTCGCCTCCGGCTCCGCTCAGACATTCAGGGTGCCTGGCTTATCTTCGCCTCGAGCTGGCACGCCCCCTCACAATTGTTGCGCGAGGGTAATCCCCCGACCCTCTGAAATGCGTCAAATTGTAGGCTTTGGTGGTGAAGCAAATAGCGAGTGGGATAATCCGGGTACTTGATGCGCTTCCTGCGTCAGCACATCCTATGGGTAGCCGCAAGTCCGATAGTTTGATGTTTCAGGGCTGAAATATCGCCCGATATACCACAAAAAAAATATCCTACCGGGATGCGATGTATAAATTGATTAATTCCTATGGGGTTGGGGGTGGGGGGGATGCCACGAGGCAACATTGTGAGGGGTTTGGTGATAGCTCTTGGCGAAGTGAAGCAGGTTATCCCGGATTGTTTGAGCGGAGCCGGGGGCGAAGCGAGTTTCCGGGATAACGCGGAACGAGCCATAGAGATATCCCAAACCCTCACAGTTGCCGAGGGCATACCCCCCGCCCCCAACCCCATAGGAATTATCCTTTAACCGCGCCTGATTATGCCTTATTGTTTTGACAAGACGGAATCAAAAAGGGTAATATAATTGGTTTATGTCAATAGCGTAATGAGTGTCTCTACGATAACCTGGATTATTGATTATTCGCCGGGCCACTATTTAAACTGAAACAAACCGGTTTCTTCCGGTTCCGGTAATCCATCAGGCAGGAGGTGTGCCGAACATGGAATTTTTCCTCGTCGTACTGGGAGTCGTCATGATCATCGAGGGCCTCCCCTATTTCGCTTTTCCGGAACGAATGAAGGAAGTCATGCGTGCGGTGATCGAAATGCCGGATTCGTCGCTTCGAAAGATCGGTTTCACACTCATGGCGGCCGGCCTGGTCATCGCCTATCTGGGCCGGTTCGTATAAAACGAATCAAGACAGCACCCCATGTACAACCTTTCCGATTACGACTACGACCTGCCGGAAGACCGCATCGCCCAGCATCCTGCGGCAAGCCGGGAACACTCGCGCCTCATGGTCCTGGACCGGCAAACGGGCAACATCTCCCACCGCCGCTTCCGGGACATTACCGACCTGCTTCACCCCGGGGATGTGCTGGTCGTAAACGACACGCGCGTCATTCCGGCGCGCCTCGCCGGGCGTAAAAGCACCGGCGGAAAGGCCGAAGTGCTTTTGGCCGGATATCCCGAAGGGCGGGAAATACCCGGCGGAAAACGGTATGGGTTTGAATGCCGGTGCCTGGTACGGACTTCGCGGCGGCCGGCCGCGGGAACCGAAATCGTTTTTTCCGGCAGCCTGGCGGCGCGCGTGACGGAAAATCACGGTGAAGGGCTGCACACGCTTATCTTCGAAAGCGACATTCCCTTTGAAGCGGCCCTGGAAACCGTCGGATCGATGCCGCTTCCCCCCTACATCCGGCGGGAATCCGGTAACGGCGGACCGCCCGAAAACGCGCCGCCCGACAGCGAAGCCTACCAGACGGTATACGCGGCCAGAAGCGGTGCGGTCGCAGCCCCCACGGCCGGCCTCCACTTCACGGAAGACCTGCTCGCATCCATCCGGGAAAAGGGCGTTTCAATTCATACCCTCACGCTTCATGTGGGCTACGGCACCTTCCGCCCCGTCCGGGAAACCGATATCAGAAAGCACCGCATCCACTCCGAAACCTACCATGTCTCCCCGGTCGTGGCGGAAGCGCTCAACGCAGCCAAAAGCAAGGGGCGGCAGGTGGTTGCGGTGGGCACGACATCGGTAAGGACCCTTGAGTACCTGGCCGGAAAGGACGGAACGATCCGTCACGGCTCCGGGTCATGCGATCTTTTCATCTACCCGGGATATCCGTTTAAAGCAGTGGATGCGATGATCACGAATTTTCATCTTCCCCGCTCGACACTGCTCATGCTCGTGTCCGCCTTTGCGGGGCGCAATTCGATCCTGCAGGCTTACGAAACCGCAATCCGGGAAAAATACAGGTTCTACAGCTATGGCGACGCAATGTTCATCGGATAGCCCCGCTGAAGGCGGACCAATATCGGACTGCGGCTCCCGCGGCCCGGACGGATCCGCCATGGCCTTCTCCCTCACGGCGACCTGCGGGCGAAGCAGCGCAAGGGCGGGAATTCTCCAAACGGCCCGCGGCGCAATCCAAACCCCGGTATTCATGCCGGTGGGCACACTCGGCACCGTAAAGGGCATTACGCCCGGGGAACTCGAAAGCACGGGCGTTCAGGTAATCCTGGGAAACACCTATCACCTGTACCTGCGTCCCGGCACCCCCGTGATCTCCCTTTTCGGCGGACTGCACGGGTTCATGAACTGGAATGGCCCCATCCTGACCGACTCGGGAGGATTCCAGATCTTCTCCCTATCGGGAATGTCGAAAATCACGGAGGAGGGCTATGCTTTTGCTTCCCACATTGACGGATCCCGGCACATGCTGACGCCAGAGAGCGCCGTGGATATCCAGGCGACGCTCGATGCGGACATCATGATGTGCCTCGACCAGTGCATTGCGCATCCCGCAGACAGGAAACAGGCCGAAGAGGCCCTGGCCCTGACCACCCGGTGGGCGAAACGGTGCCTGGACCGGAAAAAGGATCTTGCAAGACCGCAAAACGCTTTGTTCGGCATCGTACAGGGCGGCATGTACAGCGATCTTCGCACCCGATCGGTGGAAGAACTTTCAGCAATGGGTTTTCCCGGATACGCCGTGGGCGGCCTGAGCGTGGGCGAGCCCTCGGAATTGATGTACGAGTTGGGAGCGCACACCCTTGGCATACTCCCGCACGGCAAGCCCCGATACGTCATGGGAGTTGGCACGCCGAAGGACCTCGTTGAGATGGTCGGATTCGGGGCGGACATGTTCGACTGCGTCATACCCACCCGGAATGCCCGAAACGGTCAGCTCTTTACAAAAACCGGAACCATCAATATCAGCAACGCCCGGTTCAGAACCGATACGGGCCCCGTGGATGAAACATGCGGATGCTCCGCATGCTGGTCCTATAGCCGGGCATACCTCCACCACCTCTATCGGAGCCGGGAGCTGCTTTCCTACCGGTTGAACACCCTGCACAACCTCCATTATTACACCCGTCTCATGGCGGATATGCGAAATGCCGTCGAAGCGGGCACCTTTCCGGAATTCAAAGAAGCGTTTTACCGCCTGCGGGAAGGGTAATCCCGGCAGATTGTATTTGCATCCGGCGACGGTTTGGCTTATAGTGATGTGATATGTCCCCGAAACCCGTATAACTGCTATCATTACATTATTTAATAAAATTCAAGGAGAAACCCATGGAAAAGGAACAGGTTCAAGGCGTTCTCGATAAAATCCGCCCCGCGCTGCAGGCCGACGGCGGCGACGTCGAGCTGGTCGAAATAGAAGGCGGCGTGATCAAGGTACGCCTCCAGGGCGCATGCGCCGGTTGCCCCATGTCCCAGATGACCCTCAAAAACGGCATCGAAAGAATCCTGAAACAGGAACTTCCGGATGTGACATCCGTTGAGTCCGTCTGAAAACCGGATTATCAAGCACCTACCCTCCGGAGCGCTGAGACATGGCCATTGCCCAAAAAATCGGCGGATTTATCGAGTCGTCCTCATGGATCCGCAAAATGTTCGAAGAAGGGGCCCGCCTGAAGTCGATCCACGGAAACGACAACGTATACGACTTTTCCCTGGGCAACCCCAGTATAGAACCGCCGGGCGAATTCCGGCGGTATTTAAAGTCGATTGTTGAAAACGCCTCTCCCGGCGTCCACGCGTACATGCCCAACACAGGCTATCCCCATGTGCGAAAAGCGGTGGCCGATTTCGTCAATGACGAACAGAACCTTGCCGCCGGGGAGGAAGACGTAATTATGACCTGCGGGGCCGCCGGCGGACTGAACATCATCCTCAAGGCGATTACCGACGCCGATGATGAAATCATCACCCCGGCCCCGTATTTCGTTGAATACGGATTTTACGCGGATAACCACGGGGGACGGCTCATAACGGTCCCCTCCGGCGAGGATTTCAACCTGGATATCGAAGCCATCGAAAAGGCGATCAGCCCGAAAATCAAGGCCGTACTGATCAACTCGCCCAACAATCCCACGGGCAGGGTGTACCCGGAAGAAATCCTGATGCGGCTGGGGGATCTGCTGCGAAAAAAAAGCCTGGAGACCGGGCGGACCATCTACCTTATCTCGGATGAGCCGTACCGGAAGATCACCTATGACGGGATCCGGGTGCCATCGGTCCTCCGGTGCTACCCCAACAGCCTTATGGCCACCTCCTACTCCAAGGATCTGTCGATTCCCGGGGAAAGAATCGGGTACGTGATCGTCTGTCCGGAGGCCGAAGATAAGGGCCTGCTTCTTCAGGCCCTGGCCCTGGCCAACCGCATATTGGGCTATGTCAACGCCCCAGCGCTGATGCAGCGGGTAGTCGGCGGGCTCCAGGGCGTGCATGTCGATGTATCCGAATATGCGAGAAAACGGGAGATGCTGTGCGACGGGCTTTCGGATTTCGGTTACCGGTTCGTGAAACCGGAAGGAGCCTTCTACCTGTTTCCGCAATCCCCTGTTGCCGATGAGGTGGCCTTTGTGAACGCGCTCCAGGAAGAACGGATACTGGCCGTTCCGGGAAGCGGATTCGGCGCTCCGGGATATTTCCGGCTCAGCTTCTGCGTGGATGACCGGGTTATTTCCGATTCGCTGCCGGGGTTTGGGCGGGCGCTCCGGAAATTTACATAGCGGCTGAACGAAAACCCTCTTTTTCGCCTTCCTTGAACTTGACGAAAAACCCTGGTTTTCGTTCGGCCACCACATAGAGGATGAATGAAAAGACCCAAAAGATTCAAAGTGTTGGTGATCGTATGAAAATCCGCAAGCCTGTTTTTGCCGGAAGCTGGTATCCCGGCACGGAAAGCGAATGCCGCCGCCAGATCGAAACATTTATAAAAGAAAACCGGTTTGATACAAGCCTCTCCGGACACAAGCCGGCGGGCATCGTGCCCCACGCGGGCTGGTCTTTCTCCGGAGACCTTGCAGCCGCAGTGTTTCATGCGCTTGCAGGGGACGATTCCGGGGGCGTTCCCGACGTTGTCGTCGTGTTCGGCATGCACATGCCCCCCGGCGTCCGGCCTGTCATGATGAAGGAGGGCGCTTGGGCGACGCCCCTGGGAGAACTCGCGGTTGCATCGGAGCTGGGCGAAAAAGTGGCCGCCGCCCATCGGTTCGAAACAGAAACCCCGGATGCCTTTGCGCCGGAAAACACCATCGAACTGCAGATGCCGCTTGTCAAATACTTTTTCGACGGTGCACGGGTGCTGACCATCGGTGCACCGGCGGGCCCGGCCGCCATGGGCATCGCGGAAACCATTGTTTCAGAAGCCCGGGAACTGGGGCTTTCTCTCAGGATCATCGGCTCCACGGACCTGACCCACTACGGCGTATCTTTCGGTTTCACGCCCGCGGGCCAGGGGCAAAAGGCCTATGAATGGGTCCGGGACGTCAACGACCGGAAAGTGATCGATGCAATGCTCGCCATGGACCCGGAAGGGGTTGTCCGGGAGGCGCTTGACAATCAAAATGCCTGCTGCCCCGGGGCTGCGGCAGCCGCCATCTCGGCGGCCCGGGCGCTGGGTGCAAAAAGATCGAAACTGGCAGGCTACAGTTCCAGCTATGAAAAAAATCCCGGCGCGACGTTTGTTGGGTACGGCGGCATCCTCTACGCCTTGTAAGCAGACGGCTTGAAAAACCTTCAATATCTGCGTTATGCGCAATTTGTGAAGAATTTCACGTACGACCAGTACGCTGCATTCTTCACAAATTGCGCAAGCCTTGATCTTGAACGCTTTTCAAGCCGTCTCATCGAGTCTTTTCCTGGATTCTGCATTTCTTCGGGATACGGATTTCTTAAATTTTAATATCTGCGCCTGCGCGCAATTTGTGAAGAATTTGCGGCTTACGCCTTGTAGACATACACGTACGACCAGTACGCTGCATTCTTCACCGATCTATTACACATCTGGATATACCGTGGGAAACTGGAAAGAAAAAATCGTTACACCGGAAGCGGCCCTGAAAAAAATCGATCCGGGCATGCATATCTTCGTGGGATCGGCCGCAGCCGAGCCCACCACCCTCGTCCGAACCCTTATGGCATCGGATGCCGGCAATCTCCAGGACCTGGAACTCTTTCAGCTGATCTCCTTCGGGGAGGCCATCTCGCTCAAAACCCTCCAGACCCAGAAATTCCGACTAAAAACCTTCTACTCCGGGTGGGTGGCCAAGGACTCCATCGAGGCGGGCCGCGTAGACCTGATACCCAGCCGGTTTTCCCGACTGACGCGGCTAATCGAGTCGGAGCGGATCCCTTTTGACGTTGCTTTCGTGCAGATCACACCGCCCAACGACGAAGGGTACGCCAGCCTCGGGGTCTCGGTGGATATTGCACATCTCGCCATTTCGCAGGCCTCCCTGGTCATCGGCGAAATCAATCCGGATATGCCGCTCACCGCGGGCAATTCATTCGTCCCCATCAATTCGTTCGATTACCTGGTGGAGGCAGACGCTTATCCCATGAACTTCGAACGAAGGCCGCCGGAAACTATATTCGACGCCATTGCCAAAAACGTGGCCTCGGTCATCGACGACGGAAGCTGCATCGCATTTTCCATCGACCCGCTCTTCGAGTCTTTGGGTCGCTATCTCCAGCAAAAAAAGGACCTGTCCATTCACACGCCGGTATTTACGGACGCCCTGATGGATCTGGTCAAAAGCGGCGCAGTGACCAACAGCCGGAAGGAGCATTTTCCCAACAAATCACTTACCTCATACGCCATGGGCTCCCGGGAGCTGTTCAAGTGGATCCATCAGAATCCTCTGATTGAATTCCAGGGACTCGACAAGGTCTTCAACCCCATACGCATCGGGCGTAACCCTTCTTTCGTATCGATCCTGCCGTGCCGGAAAATCGATTTGACCGGAGATGTGGCGCTGCACACAAGCAGGGGGAACATTACCACGGATCCGGCCATGGTGGTCGATTTCTTCAACGGATCGGAGATATCGGAGGGCGGATACTCGGTATTCGCACTGCCCAGCCGCAACCTCAAGGATGAGCCGAATATCAGGATCTCCATCGAATCGTTTCCCAACCAGCTGAACTCAAGGGAATCCGTTGACCTGGTGGTGACAGAATACGGGGTTGCGAACCTCAACGGCCGCACCATCCGGGAAAGGGCCCAGGCCCTGATCGAGATCGCCCATCCCGACGACCGCGCGGAGCTGGTGGAACAGGCCAAGGAAGAAAACATTCTCTACAAAGACCAGATCTTTCTGGCGGAAAGCGCCCACCTGTATCCATCGGACGTGGAGACGCGCCAGAGATTCAAGGATGTTACCATCCGGTTCAGGCCTATCAAACCGTCAGACGAAGAGGAGATGCGCCGGCTGTTCTACCGTTTTTCCGACGAGGCGGTCTATTACCGGTATTTTACCCACAAAAAGTCCATGCCCCACTCCCGGATGCAGGCATACGTCAATATCGATTACCGGGATACCATGTCGGTCGTGGCCGTGGTTGACGAACCAAGCAAAGGCCGAATCATCGGGGAAGCCCGCTACGTAAAGTACCCGGACAAGCCATACGGCGACGTGGCCTTCATCGTGGATGAGGAATACCAGGGCTACGGCATCGCCACCTACATGTACAAGATGCTGCTGCGTCTTGCCAAGGAGCGCGGCCTGCAGGGATTCACGGCCGACGTTCTGCCGGCGAACAAAGCCATGATGCGCGTTTTCGAAAAGGGCGACGCCGAGGTAAAGGCGACCCTGGAAGACGGCATCTATCACCTGACCATCCCATTTCGTTAAATCCCGGCGTCATTTGCCCATGAACAGCCATCCGCTGGTATCGGTCATCATCCCCGCGCACAACCGGGCGCAGATGCTTCGGCAGGCCGTGGATTCCGTGCTGGAACAGGACTATCCCCGCACCGAAATCCTGGTGATCGACGACGGATCCGCGGATGAGACGCCGATTGTACTGGCGGACTACGAAGGAAGAATTCGCTTTTTCCGCCAGGAGAATACCGGGGTCAGCGCCGCGCGAAATCTCGGCATCCGCGCCTCCCGGGGCGAATTGATCGCATTTCTCGATTCCGACGACTACTGGCTTCCCGGGAAACTGGCGATCCAGGCGGACTGGTTTTTAAGGCACCCGGAAGCCATGATCTGCCAGACGGAGGAAATCTGGATACGAAACGGCCGCCGGGTCAATCCCCGGCTGAAACACCGCAAGCGCGCGGGCGACATTTTCATCGAATCCCTTTCCCTTTGCCTGGTAAGCCCCTCGGCGGTGATGCTCCGCAGAAGCCTGCTTGACGAAACCGGCCTGTTTGACACGGACCTGCCCGCCTGCGAAGACTATGACCTGTGGCTCCGGGTGAGCAGCCGCTATCGGGTGGGGCTGATCGAAAAACCGCTGCTGGTCCGCCGGGGAGGGCACGCCGACCAGTTGTCCGCAGCCCCCGGGCTGGACCGCTACCGGATCCATGCCATACGCAAAATTCTTGCCGCCGGTGATCTAAGCTCCGCTCAGCGGGAGGCCGCGATTTCAATGCTTGAAGACAAATGCGCAATATACGCCTCGGGATGTGAAAAAAGAGGAAAATACGAAGAAGCCGGGCGGTACCGGATGATTGCGGATGCGGCGAAAAAGAAAAAAATTTAATCCTGTCTGCCCAATCACGGATAGCGTGCCGTGCAAAAAAGACATATAATCCCCTACATCATCAAAATCTCCTTGTGCCGCCCCGCAAGGCGCTTTTCCGAAACACGCACGGCGGTTTTGAGCTCCTGGGCGAAAAGCTGCACCTTGAACTCCTCGATCAACCAGAAATATTCCTCCACGGCGGCGCACTTTTCCTCCGAAGCCGAGGCGTCAAGGTGTTTTACCAGCTCGGCGAGACGGTTTAAGCATTTTTCCACTTTTTCGTTTTTGGCCCGGTCCTTTTCCGGATCGTTGACACCCCGCTCCAGGCGAAGCGAAAGCGCCTTCAGGTAACGCGGCAGGTTTTCGATCCGCTCTCCGGCATACAGGGTGATAAAATTTTCCGGCATCAGCGCCGCAAGAGATGCTTCCACACTGTTTAAAAGATCGTGCGGGGCCGATGATGAAAACCCTGCGATACGCTGTTTCACCTGCCGGTATTCCGCAAAAACAACCCGCAGTTTCTCCGTCAGGTCGAGCCCTTCGGCCACAATCCGGTTGACGCTGTTTTTTGCATGTTCATAAAAGCCGGATTCCTTCCGGATGTCTTTTTCAAAAAGACGGCTGACCACGGCGGCCGCAACCGCCGATGCCACCGCATCCTTTCCGCCGAAATCCACAAGGGCCGCCTTGATGTCCCCTGAAAACGACACGCTTTTTTTCAGACGCCGGATTTCTTTTTCAAAATAGATGGAAAAAAGACGGGCCACGCCTTGTTTGTGCGTTTGAAGTGCGCTGGCCCGGTCGGTATACAATCGCAGACTCACGCTGTCTTCATCCGGCTCCAGGGCCGGATATGCAGGCAGCACCTGGCCGGTTTTCGTGGTAACCTCGATCATCTCCGGCAGATCACCCGCCTCCCATTTTCGCAGGCCGTTTTTCTCCCACTTCTTTCTCTCCGCCGCCAGGTGATCCGAACCGGACGACTGTGCGGGCAGCCCGTCCAGGATGTCGGGGTCTCGGCCGCCGGTGATCACTTTTCCGTTTTGATCCACCAGGGAAAACCGGAGTTTGAGATGATCCGGAAGCCCGTCTTCGGACCAGGCCGAAACCGGGATGTCCACGCCGAAGCGCTCGCTGATATACCGACTGAGCGACTTGGCAAGGGAGCCCTTGTACTTGGGCATCTCTTTCATAATTCGGGTCACGGTGTCGCTTACCGGCACGAGGCGTTTCCGGTATGTCTTGGGAAGCGCCTTGATCATGGCGATGATCTTTTCTTCCAAAAGCCCCGGCACCACCCAGTCCGTGGACTCCCTGGGCAGCGTCCGTGCTGCAGAAACCGGCAGGGTAAGCGTCACGCCGTCATCGTCTTTTCCCGGGTTGAACCGGTAGGTAAGCATGAATTTCCCATCGCCCACGGCCAGGTGATCCGGAAACTGCGCGATCTCGTTTTCATCCGGATCCCCGTGGAGCAGATCCGAAACCGCCATTTTAAGAAAATCATCGCCCCCCTTTTTCCGCATGAGATTTCTCAAGGAACGCATATCGTATATACCGCCGATTTTGTCTTCGTAGAACCGCGCCATGTCATCTTCGGCGGCAAGCAGATCGCGCCTGCGCACCCGGTTTTCCATGTCCCGGACCTGTTCGGCCAACTCCATGTTGTGACGGAGAAACGCCGGCCATGCCCGCAAGTCTCCGCGCACCAAGGCTTCCCGGATAAAAACCCGCGAGGCTTCCCCCGGATCAATCTTTCCGTAGTTAACCGGTCGGTTCGATTCAATGATCAGACCGTAGAGGCTGACCTGTTCCTTTGCGATCACCGCCTCCCGGCTCCGCTGCCATACCGGGTCCGAATAGGTATACCGGCACAAAAATCGACCCAGCGGCTCCAGCCAGGAAGCATCGATGTTGGCCACGCTCCGGGCGAAGCGCCGGGTGGTCTCGACGATTTCGGCGGCAACGATCCACTGCCCGCCCCGGTTGAACACGCCCGATCCCGGAAAAATCATCATCTCCCGCTGCCCCGCTCCCCGGTAAATGTTTTTTTCCTTCTTACAGGCGATATTGGCCAGAAAACCGCTGAGGATCGACTTGTGGATGGCCGTGTAGAGCCGGGAAAATCCGCCGCCCCCCTTCTCAGATGATTTAGCCTCCGCAACGGAGCCTTCGTCGCCATTAACGGGAATGCCCGATTCCGCCAGGATGGATGTCACCTGGTCATAGACATCGATCCATTCGCGCAGACGCCTGAATGACAGGTAATGCCCGGATGAAAACTGTTTGATGTGCCGTGCCCTGACCTGCGGCCGGCCCGGGCCGGAAGCGTCTTTGCCGGTCAGCTCGCGCCATATGTTGTACAGGGTGATAAAGTCCGATGAAGGATCGACAAAGCCGGCCTGCGCCGCGGCCACCTTGTTTTCCTCGCCTTCCGGGCGCTGCCGGGGGTCTGCGACGGTCAGGGCGGCGACGATGGCGCACACGGGAGCAAGCACGCCGTTTTCCCTGGCCTCCAGCAGCATCCGGGACAGGCGCGGGTCGAGCGGCATTTTCGCCATCATGCGCCCTTTTTCCGTGAGCCGGTACTTTCCGTCCTTTTTCCCTTTTGCCCGGGGTTTTTCAATCGCGCCCAGCTCGAACAGGATGTTGAAGCCGTCCCGGATCTGTTTCGGCGGCGGCGGATCGACGAACTCGAAACGCTCAACGTCTCCCAGGTTCAGCGCGATCATCCGCAGGATGACTTCGGCCAGGTTGGCCCGAAGGATTTCCGGGGGGGTATACAGGGGGCGAGAAAGATAATCCTCTTCTGAAAAAAGCCGGATGCATACGCCGTTTTGAACCCGCCCGCAGCGGCCCTTGCGCTGATCCGCGCTGCTTTTTGATACGGGGGAGACCGGCAGGGCCGTGGTCCGGGTGGCGGGAACATAGGTGGAGATGCGGGCAAGGCCGGTGTCGACCACATACTTGATATCGGGGATGGTAATGGATGTTTCCGCGACATTGGTTGCCACGATGATCTTGCGACCGCCCGCGGGCCGGAAAACCCGTGCCTGCTCCGGTGCGGAGAGCCGGGCGTAGAGGGGGAGAATCACGGCCCCCATGTAGCGCCGCCCCTCCAGGATCTCGCAGGTCTCCCGAATGTCCTGCTCGGTGGGCATGAACACGAGAATATCGCCGAAGGGCGACTCCCGGACGAGCCGGTCCACGGCAGCCGCCGCATGCTCGACATAGGAGTACTCCCCGCCGTTTTCCGAAAAACCCTCCGGGGGCATGTAGCGGAGTTCGACGGGGTAGGTCCTGCCGGAAACCTCGACCACGGGTGCATCGAAAAACGCTTTGGAAAATTTCTCCGTATCGATGGTGGCAGACGTGATGATAAGCCGTATATCCGGGCGTTTTTGCACGATACGCCGGAGGATGCCCAGAAGAAAATCGATGTTGAGACTTCTTTCGTGCGCCTCGTCCACGATAATGGTGTCGTATTCGTTTAAGAACTTATCCGTCTGGGTTTCTGAAAGAAGCATCCCGTCGGTCATCATCTTGACGACGGTTTCCTCGCCGACCCGATCGGAAAAACGAATCCTGTAGCCGACGCTGCCGCCCACATCCCCGCCCATTTCCCACGCGATCCGTTCCGCTACGCTCACGGCCGCGATGCGCCGGGGCTGGGTGCAGGCAATACGGCCTTCCCTGCCGCGGCCGGCCTCGATGCAGAATTTCGGCAGCTGCGTGGTTTTCCCGGAGCCGGTTTCACCGGAGACGATCACCACCTGGTTATCCCGGACAAACCGGATGATCCGGTCCCTTTCAGCTGCAATGGGCAGATCCGGAACGCTCAGGCGCTCCGGGAGGCAATTCAAGCGTTTTTCCTTTACGGTCGCGGAGTGCGAAAGCCTTTTAACCATGGCTTCCAGGCGCTTCTGCATGCCAGGCGGGGCCGCGCCGGAACGATTTCTATTCAGCAGCCCCGTCAGTTCGCTGCGGACCATGTGCCGGTCCCGATGAAGGGCCCGGGGAAGCAGCGATTCAATGGTCAAAACCGTTTGTTCTTTGTTTCTGTCTTGTGTCATATGTTTTGAAACAGCCGTTCTATTAGGACGGCTGCCGGCCTGTGGGTGGAACCAATTGCGTAAAATATTGATAAAATAATCGGTTGCAGGATCCGTTTGCAACCGGAAAAACCAAGTACAGGTTTAGCCGGATCCGCGGCCCATTTATAACAGGGATTGCACAAAGGTTAAACAAATGGTTTTCTTTCGGGAAAAATGCATGGTATGTTCATGACTTTGAACACTGTATGGGTTGCCTTTTGAAGTAACATCCCCTGGATCACCCTCCCGGGTGGTGTTCCCGGCCAACCCGACCCGGTAACCGTTCAGTCCACTGGTCGATCCATGCGTCAATCAACAAACAGGATCCAGACCCCTGCCAGGCGCAGGCAGTACCGCCCGCCTGGCGACTCCTTTTTGCTTGGAGTAATCGGGTGGACGCTTTTCGCACCCGCCCTGTCCCTGGCCGCATCACCCGGCGGATCCGCTGCAACGGCCGGGCATGGCATGATCTTGTGGGGATGGATCTCGGCTGCCGGGATTATCGTATTTTCAATGTTCGGGGCCATTGCCCTTTTGGTGCGGCGTCTGCAGGAAAAAAGCCGCCAGCTTTCCGAGGAAAAACAACGGCACTTCATGACTCTTGAAAAAGCCGTCCGAAACGAGCAGCGGCTCAAAGAAGTTCTTGAAACAACAAATGATTTCTTTGTTTTCCACGATCTGGACGGCAACCTGGAAAGCATCCATTCCAGGGGGCTTGCGGAAGCCGGTTACACGGAAGAGCAAATCAGAAACTTAAACATCCGGGATCTGGTATCGGAGCCCTTCAGGGCGGAATGCGAACTCTACCTCCGGCGGATCCGAAAAAACGGGACCGACCGCGGATACATGCACATCCAGGCCCCCGACGGACAGGAGATGATACTGGAATACAACAACAGACTTGCAACCGACAATCTCGGCCGGCCGGCCGGTGTTCGCGGGATCGCCCGGGACATCACGGAACAGCAGAATACCCGAAGCGAACTGAAAAAAAGCGAGCAGAAGTATCGGACCATTCTCGACTCCATTGAAGATGCCTACTACGAAGTGGATCTGACCGGCAACATTGTCTTTTTCAACCATTCCTTGCTGCGGATGCTGGGCTTTGACGAATCGGAGCTCAAGGGAAGTAACTACCTGGGGTTTGTCGATGAAAACGACCGGAAGACCATTTTTCAAACCTTCAATTACGTATACAACACCGGCAATCCGGTCAAGGCCTTCGACTGGCGCCTTATCCGCAAGGACAAAACGATCTGTCACGTGGAGACGTCCGTTTCCCTTCACAAAAACCAGAACAGCGAACCCATCGGCTTTCTGGGCATTATACGCGACCTTACGGAACGCATGGAGGGGGAAAAGCGCAGACGGGAACTCGAAGCCCAGCTCCACCAATCCCAGAAACTCGAATCGATCGGCACCCTTGCGGGAGGCATCGCCCATGATTTCAACAATATTCTTTTCCCCATCATCGGCTACACCGAGATGACCATGGAAGACCTCCCGAAGGACAGCCCCCTTCGGGACAACCTCGACAAGGTGTTAAAAGCCGCGGACCGGGCCAAGTCGATGGTCCGGCAGATCCTTTCGTTCAGTCGTCAGAGTTCCGGGCAGTTCAACGAACCCGTCTATATCGAACCGGTGGTCAAGGAAACCGCCAAGCTGCTGAAAAACACATTTCCCAGCACGATCGCCATCAACGTGACTATCAGCGAACACAAAAACCGGGTGTCCATCGATTTGTCGCAGCTGAACCAGGTGCTCATGAACCTGTGCACCAATGCACTGCACGCCATGGAGGAAAAGGCCTCCGGTTCCCTGGACATCTCCGTGGCGCCCTGTCGCCTGAACGCGGGCGAAACGCCCCCGGACAGAAACCTCATGCCCGGTGAGTACCTTCGGCTCCGGGTGTCTGACACGGGCAAAGGGATCGATCCCGAACACCTTGAAAAAATTTTCGAACCCTATTTCAGCACCAAACCGCAGGAAAAAGGCACCGGTCTCGGACTATCCGTAAGCTACGGCATCATCAAAAACGCCGGGGGCTCCATTACCGCCGAAACAATTCCCGGCGGGGGAGCCTGTTTTGACGTGTATCTTCCGGTGGTGGACGAGGATGCAACCATATCGAAGGAAAGCGCCGATTACTTTTCACCCCTTCCCACCGGCAGCGAGCGGATTCTTCTCGTAGACGACGAACACCGCATTGCGGAGCTGGAACGGCAGATGATCGAAAACCTGGGTTACCAGGTATCGCCAAGGACAAGCAGCATCGAGGCCCTGGAGGCGTTCCGCTATGATCCGGGCAAATTCGATCTCGTCATCACCGACCAGACCATGCCGAACATGACCGGAATGGAGCTTGCCAAGGAGATTCTATCCATTCGGCCCAATACTCCCGTGATCATCTGCACCGGGTTTTCGGAAAAGGTTACCATGGATAAAATTCAATCCATCGGTATCAAGGCGATATTAACCAAGCCGATCCCGAAATCCGACATGGCCCTGACCATCCGGCGCGTTCTGGATGAAGCAACAGGCCAATCGCTTGGTATACAATCCGGAAAGACGATACAACCGCCCCAATAACCGCGGGTATCGACCCAAAGCAACAGGAAAGGTCTTTTTATGGATCAGACTTCCATCAAAATTCCCGACAGTGTCCCCATACTGGTGGTGGACGATGAGTCCGCCATCACTGAAATGATTTATCAGGCGCTCACAAGAAACGGCTATACCTGCAGGACCGCGCAGAACGCCGGGGAAGCCCTGAACGTTCTGGAAAACAATAACCCGATCGACGTGGTGATCACCGACATCCGGATGCCTGGCATGAGCGGTGTGGATCTGCTGGAAATCGTAAAGCAGAAGTACGACTCGGACGTCATGGTCATGACGGGCTTTACGGAGGAATACGACTATGAATCCGTGGTGGCTGCCGGCGCTGCCGACTTCATCCAGAAGCCCATCAGCTTCCGGGAACTGCTCATTCGCCTCAGGCGGGTGCTTCGCATGCGATACCTGCTGATCGAGCGGGACCAGATCAACCGGCAGCTCCAGGATAATCTCGAGCAGCTTGTCAAGTACTCCTCCCAGCTCAAAAACGCCCACGAAGAGCTGCAATATGCGTATCTTGACACCATCAACCGCCTGGTGGCCGCAACGGAATACAAGGACGAGGATACGGGCGATCATATCGTCCGGATCAGCCGCTACAGCACCCTGATCGCGCAAAAACTGGGTCTCCCCCCCGAAACGGTGGAACTGATCCAGTATGCATCGCCCATGCACGATATCGGTAAAATCGGCATTCCCGATTCCATCCTGCTGAAGCCAAACCGCCTGACCAAAAAGGAGTTTGAGACCGTCAAGACGCATACGACCATCGGCGCCTCGATTCTCGAGGACTCCAAGGCCGACGTGCTCAAGCTCAGCCGGGAGATCGCCCTGACGCACCACGAAAAGTATAACGGGGGCGGATATCCTTACGGGCTTTCCGGAAAAGACACCCCCGTATCCGGCCGGATCGTCGCCCTGACAGACACCTTCGACGCCCTGACATCCCGGCGGCCTTACAAGGAGCCCTATCCGATAGAAGTTGCCGTCGATATCATCCGCTCCGAGCGGGGAAAGCACTTCGATCCCGAAATCGTCGACGTGTTTATAGGAAACATCGATGAATTCCTGCACATCAAGGAGACGGTCGGAACCATGGAAAAAGTCTCCCTTGCCGATTTCATATGGAGCAGCCGGGATCTCGCCGAGGGGCTGGACAAGAAAATCATTATCAATGTATAGGCCATGGCGGTTGCAGCGGCGCTTTGGCCCTATTCGCCGATGATCTTGACCAGTACCCTTTTTTTGCGGCCTCCATCGAATTCCCCGTAAAAAATCCGCTCCCAGGGACCAAAATCGAGCCGTCCTTCGGTTACCGCCACAACAGCCTCCCGGCCCATGACCTGTCGCTTCATATGGGCATCCGCGTTGTCCTCGCCCACATTGTGCCGGTACTGGGAAACCGGTTCGTGGGGCGCCAGCTTTTCCAGCCACACCTCGTAATCGTGGTGAAGGCCGGACTCATCATCATTGACAAAAACCGAAGCGGTGATGTGCATCGCGTTGACGAGCACCAGGCCTTCCCGGATCCCGCTTTCCGAAAGACATTTTTCAACTTCGCCGGTAATGTTGATAAATGCCCGGCGTGTGGGCACGTTGAACCAGAGTTCCTTGCGATAGGATTTCACGGCAGACCCTCCTTTCCTTATGCTAAATTAGTGACGGCTTCGTAAAAGTCCAATATCTGCGTTACGGCGAAAAAGACGATTTTCGTTCAGGCACTATATCATTTCCGGACGAATTCGTCGGACCAGGGACACCATCCGGCGAACATAGGGAAATACAGGGCACGGCGGACGACTGTAAGCGGCTCCTTCCGGGACATCAGGGATGCGTAAAGGGCAGTCTGGTCGTCGTAACGCTTCCGCTCCTGCTCCATGAACGCCTCCAGTCCCGCCCCCGTGTGAATCCCGCTCTTGTAGTCGATGATCCAGCGGATTCCGTTTTCATCGATAAACGTCCGGTCGATCACCACGTGATGCACCCGCCCGCGTGCCACCCCCGACAGGGGATATTCGCACCTTCCGCTTTCGCGAAACGAAAGAATCCAGCGGCCGGTCTCATCCGACACGGTCCGGCCAAGAGCGGAGATCACATGCCCCACCGCTTCGTCCAGCCTGGCAGGGTCCATGCCGCTGCCTGCCAAATCCCCCCGGATCCTGCCGGACACAGCCGACAAACGATTTTCATCCCATCCGTCCACGCCCGTCTCGCAGATGATTCGCAGCCACTTGTGGATGACCGTACCGGTCATGCGAACCACCATGCCCGCCCAGTCGAAGCGCAATCCGAACCGCCGGTCCGCCTCCGCAATGCGCTCTTTCGCCGTCTCACTGTCCGGGGGTTGAAGGATTGCATCCGGCGGAAGCGGCGGCAGGGACCACCCATTTTTAAGCCTGCGGATCGGAAGCACTTCGGATTCAGCTTCGCCGGCATCGGCATTGTCTATACCGCCGGCTGCCCCTGCCGGTTCGTTTCCCGCTTCGCAGGCGGATGTAAAATCCGGCTCCACCGCGGGCCACAGGAAGCGTAACAACGAACGCGGATCCGGAGATAACGGCATGCCTGCATCGGAACGCCGGACCGAACCCACCAGGTGAAGCCGCCGCCTGGCGCGCGTTGCGGCCACATACAGCAGGCGGCCGGTTTCATAGGCGCTTTTCTCCTTATGAAGACCCTTGATGTAGTTGTACGTGGGATCGGCATCGCCTCCGGTCTCCGCGATCGGGGCGAGCAGGAGGCCGCCCTCATTGTCTTCCCCTGGGACTTCCTGCCACAGCAGGAGTTTTTCCGCATCCCCCCGGGGAATTCTGTCCAGGCCCGGCAGGATGACCGCTTCGAACTCAAGCCCCTTTGCCTTGTGGATAGTCATGACCTCCAGACTAACGCCCCCTTCGGCGTCCGGCGGGCAATAGAGCTTCATCACGCCATCTTCCAGGACGCGGCGATCCGCAAGGATGCCGTATCCGATCGTTTTTTCCAGAAAATCGAAATATATGGCCGCCTCCCGGATATCCTGAAGGCCGACACACGCCGGGCCCCCAAGGGCCGTCCACGTCTTTTCCACCAGGCACCGGATGGTCTGGCGGCCGCGCATGGACATGGCATCGGCCAGCACCGGCAGCACCCGTGACAGGCGCGACCGCCCGTCGCCGGATATTCTTCCGCGCCGCCCCGGATCCTGCAAGAGATGAATAATGGTTTCCTCGTGGTCTTCTCCGGCCAGAACGAACAGGTCACCAAGGGACAGCCCGCACCATGGAGCGCGCAGGATCGCAAGCCACGCCGCCCGGTCGGCCGGATGGGACAGGGCGAGAGTAAGCGCCACCAGGTCCGAAATTACGGGACGCTCTCCGAGCGAATCGATTTCAACCGCCCGGTAACAGATGTTTGCCTGTCGGAGTGCCGGCAGGATCCGTTTCAGGTGGGACCGGGTCCGGACCAGGATGGCAAGGCGGCCGTCCGGAAAACGGCTTTGCTCCTCCCTTACGCACGCCGCTACCCGGGCGGCGGCTTCCGTTTCATCGGCTCCGATAACAGGATGAACCCGGACCGCTTCCGCAGCGACCATTGATTCGACGGCCGGCGCGTCATCCGCCGCCACATCCGGATCCATGGCTTCCGCCGGCGAATAGGCCACCGCACCGGTGGACGGATCGCTTTCTTCCGGAAAAACATCCGGAAACGTCCGGTTGACCCAGCTGACAATGCCAGGATCCGAACGGAAATTGGCCGTAAGCCGCACCCGCTCTAGGGGCAGATGCGGGCCCAGGCCCGCTTCCCAGGCCCGGAGAAAAAGCCCCACCTCGGCTTCCCGAAAACTGTAGATGGACTGCATGGGATCGCCCACGGCAAAAAAGGTTCTCCCGTCTCCCGGCGACCAGCCGGCCGTGAGCTTCAAAAACAAATCGAACTGGCTGATGGCGGTATCCTGGAACTCGTCGACCAGGATGTGGTGGATGCGGTAGTCAAGCAGGAGGGCCAGATCCGACGGATCGTCGCCGTCTCCCAGGGATGACGCCGCACGCAGCGCGATCTCTGTGAAATCAACGGCTTCTTTTTCCTGGAAAACGACTTGCAGATGGGCCACGGCGAGCTTGAGAATCCCGAACAATGCCTCCACCAGGCGCCACTGCTCCTCGGTATAGCAATAAGCCGGCAGGCGGCGCACGGCATCCAGGGCCCGGGCGAATTGCGCGCAATCCCCTATTTCAGCCAAAAGCGCCTGGAATGCGGCTTTTTTCTCCGCATAGCGCTCTTTTTCCCCCTTGACGGGTGCGGGCGGAAAGCCGATGCGCTTGTTCACGCCCTTCCGTAAACCGCCATCTGCGGTCAGCAGCAGTTCGGCAATCCCGGTCCATGCTTCCAGGTCCTGGGGCGCGGATCCCGGGAGGCTGTCCATTGCCAGGCATAAGCAAATGGGCGATGCCGGTCTTTCTGACAGGAGGTTTTCCGCTGCAAAACGCGCCAGATCGGGCAGATGATCCCGCACTGTCTCCGGCGTCGTTTGTTGTACCCGCTCCAGGGCCTCTACGATCACGCGGCCCAGGGCCGCCTCGAGGTTCTCCCGCTGCACGCGAATATCCGCGGTATATGCCACGTGCCGAAGCCACTGATCCCTGCGGGAGAGCATTTCGGCGATGAGTCCTTCCACCTTGCCGACATGGTTGTCCAGGTGCCGCAGGAGCGCTTCCAACGAACCGGACCAGTCTTTCCGGGATTCAAGTTCCAGCACCGTGTTCGCAGCCGCCTGCCGGTAGAGGGCATCGGCGTCTTCGGCGATATCCGGCAGCATGCCGAAGCCGCTTTGAACCGGCATCCGCCGGGTCAAAGCGGCGCACAGGGAATCGATGGTTCCGATCGAAAGCCGGGACGGATTTTCCAGGACGTTCCAGCCCTGCTCCAGGTCCCTTTCATACGCTTTTCCGGCCATCTCCCGGATCTTTTTTCCATGGTCGTTTTCAGGCGTTTTTTCCGGCTCGTCCCGGACGCTTTTTAGCGACTCAAGGATCCGCTGACGCATTTCCCCCGCGGCTTTGCGGGTAAAGGTAATGGCGATGATTTCCTCCGGCGAGCCGACGCGGGCAAGCAGGGCGAGGTATCGCTGTATCAGAAGCCCCGTCTTGCCGGAGCCCGCCGGTGCCTGCACGATAAAGGATCGTTTCGGGTCCAGGGCGCCGGCACGGGCCGGTGCATCGGGTGCTATCCGGTTCATGAGGCGTCAGCCTCCCCGTATATATCCATTTTCCAACCTTCCTCCCAGCGATGAGATGCGGAGCGTTCACCGATTCGACACACGCTTTTCAGATGGCAGTAGCGGCAGCTTTTGTTCACCGATACCGGCGACACCGCGGCCCATCCGGCCGCCAATTCTTTCGCGATCCGCTCCAGGGCCTCTTGCCAGCAGGATACGACATCGGCCACGCAGGAAAAGCGATGGCTGATAGACCCGTCGTCAGCAACGGCCTTTACCCCTAAGACGATTGTCTCGTCGTCTGCGATGCCGACATACTTCATGGCACCCTTTTTCACCCGGCCGAACAATACGCCCGCGGGCGGAACTTCCATGACCAGGCAGTACAGAGGCAGCTGGGGCTCTGCGATCCGATCGGAAAACCAGTCGGTTAGCGACACACTCCCGGTCTTGTAATCGATGATCACCCGCCGACCGTTTGCCAGGCGGTCGATCCGATCGGCCACCGTGCCGATCCGGATACCGGCGATATCGATGGTCATGCGTTTTTCGCTTTCTTCCACTTCGAAAAAGGACCGGGCCGCATCGGTTTTCAGCCACGCAAAGACCAGCTCCCTCAGCCTGTCGGCCTCCATGTCAGCCAGCTTTCCGGCAAAGGTATTCGGCCGCATCCTGGCCATGGCCGACACCGCGCCGGAAACCGCGCTGTCGATCGTTGCCGTCAACTCTTCCGGCGTTTTGGCGACAAGCCGGTCCCGATCGCCCAGCAAGCGCCACACGTCTTCCAGGGCCCGGTGGACCAGGGTTCCCCGGTCCGCCGCATCAATGCCGTTGACCGGCGCGTCCCGCGGTGCGGCCCCAAGACGATAGCGTGCAAATGCGGAAAACGGACAGGCGGACTGGGCCTTGAGCACGCCCGTCCCCCCCCCGATGAGTGACCCCTTCGCGGCCGGCGGCCCCCAAAGATCCTCAAGCGTCTCGAGTTCACCGGAGGCGTGCAGGATGCGCCGGTAGTCCGGGCCTTCTTCTGCAGCCAGTGCCGAAAGGCCGTCCGCCTCGGGCAAATACTCCAGCAGCGCGCTCGGAAGCAGCCCGGCTTCCCCGGATAAGCCGGGGGACATAAGTGGCCAGCTTGCCACGACGGTATCCGCCGATGCAAGCAGGCGGGCGGTGATCCGCCCGGAAAAAGCGGCCTCCCTGGCGGGGGTGGCGCGGGGCAGATCGAAGCGCCGCGCAAGAGAAGCCGGAATAAAGGGGTTGGGTGCGGGCGGACGGGGCCAGTTATCGGCGTTGAGCCCGATGATCCATAGCGCGTCGAACTCCTCCCCGCCGGCCTCCAAAAGTCCCATGATCTGCAAACCGGCGTCCCCGGTTTCTGGCTGAAACAGGGTCTCGTCCAGAAGGTGGCGCAAAAGGCCCGCCGCATCGGCAAAGGACATATCGCTCACAACGTCTCCCGCAGCGGCAAACCGAACAAGAACGTCCTGCCATGCCCCGAAAGCCTGGTATTCGCCGCTGTCAGGCGTCCGGTCCCCGGGCCAGCCGAATATGTCCGTCATGTCCGAAATGGTGCCGGACCATGCTTCGGGAGACTGTTTTTCCGGAAGATCCAGGCAGAATCTGTCGAAAGCGGCAAGCATCCTGCAAAAAAGCGGACAGGACGGCGCCCTGCGGGATTCCATCCGGGAAAGAACCTGTCCGGCGGACAGGCGGGGCTGTTTGATTTTTCGCAAGTAAGCATCCGCCCGCGCCCGCGCCGATCCTTCGGCATCCGCGCCGTTGGTGAAGGGTGAAAGCAGCAGTTCGCTGATGGTGTCCATTGCCGGCAGATCCCCGGCCATATCCAGAATCGAAAGGGCGCTTCGGACCAGGGGATTATCGG
>SLJY01000036.1 GCA_007134875.1 Desulfobacterales bacterium | reverse complement strand
CAAAGGTCAAGCGGCTCGACTACTTTGTCCCGGAAATGGGCGACGGCGCTGAAATGCTTGAAGGCAGCACGGAAGAAAAGGTTGCCAAACTGATCGAACTCTTAAAGGCCAAAGGAGGGATGAAGTAATGGCTCAATTTTTCGCATATATTCCCCATAAAAACGGTGTTGCCGACGACAGCGCACTGGAGTTGATCGTAGCGGCCAAAAAAATCGACCCCTCCGCCAGCGTTACCGCCATTGTTACAGGTTCCGGCGGGGACCTCGACAAGGTCGCAGACGAGGTAGCCGCCAGCTACCCGGAAGTCTGGAAAATCAGCAATGACGCTCTTAGCTACCCCAACGCCGAAGTGGTCCGCAAGGCGCTGATCAATAGCCTGCCCGCGGACGCCGTTTTACTCCTGCCGCACGATACGTTCGGCATGGATCTGGGTCCTGGACTTTCCATCAAGCTCGATTCTGCCTACGTCGCCGACGTGGTCGATTTCGAAGGCGTCGAAGGCTCCGACATCAAGATTATCCGCCAGGAATTCTCGGGCCAGGTCAGCACGCACGTGAAGTGCGACATGTCTTCGGGTGCCGTGATCACGGTGCGCCCCGGCGTGTTCCAGCCGGATGAGAGCAAATCCGCCGGCGGCAGCGTCGTGGACAAGGATGCGGGCGATGTTTCCGCCAAGAGAAAATACCTCGAAGTGGTGGCGGCGGAAGTCGGCGATGTGGATATCACCAAGTCGGAAGTGCTGGTTTCCGTCGGCCGCGGCATCGAAGACCAGGACAACCTCGAGATGGTATTCGAACTGGCCGAGGCCATGGGTGCGGATGTGTCCTGCTCCCGGCCCATCGTGGATGCCAAATGGCTGGAAAAATCCCGCCAGGTTGGAACATCCGGTCTTACGGTCAAGCCCAAGGTCTACCTCGCGCTGGGCATCAGCGGCTCTTTCCAGCACATGGGCGGCGTGAAGGGCAACCCCTTTATCGTGGCCATCAACAAGAACCCCAAGGCTCCCGTCTTCCAGCTCGCAGATGTCGGCGTCGAAGAAGATATTCTGGAGTTTATCCCCGAGCTGACCGAAGCCATCAACGAAGCCAAGTAAGCTGTCCCCGGGCAGCTTTTGCCGCACAGAAAAGCCGGCCGCCCCGAATCCCGGGTCGGCCGGCTTTTTTTACCTAAACGGATACTGCCTTCTGTCTTCCCTGATCCCTCAGGAACAGAAAAGGGCTGCCCGTCTGTAAAGACGCCAGCCCTTTTCTGTTACGGTATAACCAGTTGATGCTACCCGATAAACGATGCCTCGTCGATGTCAACGATGGCAGAATCGGAAGCCAGGATGGCGTTCATCTTGCCTTCCGTGGTCGGCAGCACGACGTTGCAGAAGAACTGGCAGCTCCGGATCAGGCCGTCGTAGAAAGGGATATCCTTCTTCTTGGCTTTTTCTTTCGCTTTCTGGGCGATGTTTGCCCGCCACAGGAGCATCCATGCCGTGACCACGTCGCCGCATACATCCATGAACGGATAGGAGAAGGAGAATGCGGTGAGAACCTTTTCGGACATGGCGGTCTTGCCGAGATGCATGGCCACTTCGCCCAGCTTGTTAAGCTGCTTCTCCAGGGTTTCGGCGTACGCCTTGCACCCTTCGATCTGCTTGCCTTCATTGATGGCGGCGGTAATTTCCCCCATCAGGTCCATGACCAGCTGGCCTTTTTTCATGCCGAGCTTCCGGCCCAGAAGGTCCATGGACTGGATGCCGTTGGTTCCTTCGTAGATCATGGTGATCCGGCAGTCGCGGACGAGCTGCTCCTGGGGATATTCCTTGATGTATCCGTAGCCGCCGTAAATCTGCATACCGAGGTTGCAGACGTCATAGGCGCGGTCCGTTACATACCCCTTGGCGATGGGGATCAGGAGTTCGACCAGGTTTTGAAATTTTTCCTTGTCCTTTTCATCATCGGAGAGTTTGGTCATGTCCTCGCACCATGCCACGTAATACAGCAGGCTCCGCATTCCTTCCACGTAGGCTTTCATGGTCAGCAGCATGCGGCGGACATCCGGATGCTGGATGATCGGCACGCCGGGGGCTTCTTTTTCAAACATCTTGAGCAGATGGCGGCCCTGTACGCGCTCCTTGGCATAGTTTACGGAATTGATGTATGACGATGTGGCGCAGCCGAACGCCTGGTGACCGACCAGGAGGCGGGCGCCGTTCATCATGAGGAACATGGCCTTCATTCCCTTGTTTTCCTCCCCCAGCAGCTCGCCGATGCACTGACCTTTCTCTCCGAGAGACAGCGTACAGGTGGAATTTCCGTGGATGCCCATTTTCTCCTCGATGCCCACGGTGTTGCAATCGTTGAATTCACCCAGGCTGCCGTCTTCGTTCACGCGGTATTTCGGCACCAGGAAGAGGGAGATTCCCTTGGTTCCGGCAGGGGCGCCCTCGATGCGGGCCAGAACGGGATGGATGATGTTTTCGCACAGATCGTGATCGCCGCTGGAGATGAAAATCTTCTGACCGGTGATGGAATAGGTACCGTCGCCGTTGGGGACCGCCTTGCTGGTCAGGGCGCCCACGTCTGAGCCGGCTTCGGGCTCGGTAAGGAGCATGGTGCCGCCCCACTTGCAGGTGTAGAGGTTTTTCAGGTATTTCTTCTTCTGCTCTTCCGTCCCCCAGGTTTCCACGAGCTGGCCGGCGCCGTGGGTCAGGCCGGGATACATCATCAAGGGATAGTTTGCGCCGTTGAAGTATTCGGAGGCCGCCATGGAGACCGTAAAAGGCATCCCCTGTCCGCCATATTCCGGATCTTCAGTCATGGCGGTCCACTCACCTTCTTTTAGCAGCTCGAAAGGTCTGCGGAAGCACTCGGGCGCCTTGACCTCTCCGTTTTCGAAGGTTGCACCGACCTCGTCTCCTTCCTTGCGCGTGGGAAGTATTTCTTTCACGGCAAGGCTCCGGGCTTCGTTGACGATCAGGTCGACGGTCTTCTTGTTGAATTCCGCATAGGTGTCATGCTTGCTGAAACTGTCAACGTTCAATTGTTCGTGCAGGACGAAATCAATATCCCTGCGATCGGAAATTTGCTGCGCCATGGTTTTTCTCCTTTTTTCTTTTTAACAATACGTATGGTTGCAAAATAAAAATGGATGCACAAACAAATTCTGCTGTTTGTGCAATCAACATCAGATCCGGATTCAAATTCGGAAACTCAGTTGCGACTGGCGATAGTCCGGGGCTCCTCTCCGGCCGGGGCCCCTCCCGCCGCTTCCGTTCCGGGCGGCCGGGCAATGCCCTGCAGGCAAAGATCCACAAGCGGGTCGGCCATTTCTTCAAGGTCGCGCCCTTCGCCGGACACCACCCATGTGTTGATCACCTCGTTAACCGCCCCAAGGATGAACCGCTTGGCGAGCCCGCGGGGAACCTGCTTTCGAATCGTCTTTTCCCGTTGCCCCTCCCGGATGATTTCATCGAGGATTTCCAGATACATCCGGGTAATCGCCTTGATATCTTCTTCGCCTACCTGTCTTGCAAGGAGCGCTTCACGCTGGAATACCACCGCCATGTCCCTGTATTTCTGAAACTCGGCCAGATGCGTCCGGATAAGGGATCGGAGCTTGTTTTCCGCGCCCTCCTCCCGGTCCACGGCATCCCGAAACCGGTCAAAAACCTCGCGGGTCGTGTGGTTGAAAAAATGAGACAGGATATCTTTCTTGTTTTTGAAGTAGAGATAGATCGTTCCGTCGGCAACACCGGCTTCCCTGGCTATCTGGGAAATCGTTGCCTGGTGAAAGCCGTTTTCCGCAAAAACCCGGACCGCGGCATTCAAAATCCGATGATACTTGTTCCTGTTATTTTCCACTCTGGATGCCCGTCTGATAACTATCCCCTTTGACTATGGATAAAATGAATGAATACTCATTCAGTATCAAAGAGGATTCTCTCCTGTCAAGGGAAAACTTGCAGGCCCCGGGATGTAGGATTCAGGTTTTCGTTCGGGAACTACTTTACGCGCTCCACATACTGACCGGTGCGGGTGTCGATGCGGATTTTTTCCCCTTCTTCAATAAAAGGGGGAACCTGGACCACAAGCCCCGTTTCCAGTTCGGCGGGTTTTGAACTGCCGGAGGCGGTATCCCCTTTAACCCAGGGATCGGCCCTCACAACGCGCATTTCGATGAAATTGGGAAGGGAAATACCGATTGGCCGCCCCCGGAACAGCAAAACATCGCAGATGATGTTTTCCTTGAGCATCTTGACGCTGTCGCCAAGTTGCTCGGCGGTAACCGCTTCCTGTTCATAGGTGCTGGTATTCATAAAATGATATTCATTGCCGTCCGTGTAGAGGTATTCCATCTGCTGCTCGTCCAGATCGGCAGGGTTGAATTTTTCACCGGAGCGATACGTCTTGTCGAACTGCGTCCCGTTGATCATATTCTTGAGCCGGCACTTATACAACGCCTGGCCCTTTCCCGGCTTGACAAACTGGAAGTCGGTAACCTCATAGGGATCTCCGTCGATTTCAATCTTGAGACCCTTTCGCAAGTCGCTGCTTTCGTACATGCCCGTTTTCTCCTTATTTTCCGGCGCGCTCCCGCGCTTCCGCGACAAACCGCGCCACCTTGTTCATATCTTTTCTGAACCGCACAGGCGTTCCGAGTTCATCCACCGCGTTGGTGTTGGTGCAACTGTCCACGCCGGCCGGATGAACCGCATCGATGGCTTCCGCCACATTATCCGGGCCGAGCCCGCCCGCAAGAATTACCGGAATGCCGCTTCGGGCCGCCAGGTCCGCCGCCATGCTCCAGTCGCACGTCTGGCCGGTAATGCCGATAAAGCCGTCAACCGGCTGACCGTCCGGGTCTCCTTCGGTTTTTTTCCCGCGCCATGTATCGGTGAGAAAATAATCGGTCATGGGCTCGAAATAACCGGCAAGCAGATCAAGGGGGACCGGAAGGGTTTCGCCCGGTTGCGGCACCGGGATTGAGCGCATGATAGCGATTTCAGGAAACCGCTCCCGGATGGTTGCCTGGATGGAAATCAAACGTCCGCAAAGCGCCTCCCATGCGGCGGAATCATCGATAACGGCTTCGCAGAAATGAACGATATCCGGCCGGTAATAATCCATGGCGAACGATATCCGGTCCGCATCGAAAAAAAGCGTAATCAGGCTGCTTTTCGCCCCGCACCGGCCAACCTCTCGGATCGTTTCAACAATCTCCCGGTTTTTCCATCGTTCTCCATCGGTCAGCACGCTGCCCACATGATCCACCCCCGCGGCTATCACGTCGCCGGCTTCCCGGGGCGTCTGAACTTCATAAACCTGGATGATCATGGCCCGTCCTCAATAAAAGGCCGGCCGCCCGGCGGCCGGCTACAAAATAGCGTTGACATTTGCGGCTTGCTTTAACATATTCATTTTGTTAAAGCAAACCATTTGCGCTGAAATTGCGGGCACACTCCCCGCCAGACCTCATCCGGGACAACACCCGGGACACAATGCCGGAGAAACAGCATGATCGTCGTTATCGATTTCGGATCCCAGTACAACCAGCTCATTGCCCGGCGGATCAGGGATTTCAATGTCTATTGCCAGATCGTCCCCCCTGATACCCCAATAGCGGCACTGCGAGATCTGTCTCCGGAAGGGATCATATTATCCGGGGGACCGGCAAGTATCTACGAAAAAAACAGCCCGTCCACCCCTTCTGAAATCCTGGAAATGGGCGTACCCGTATTGGGCATCTGCTACGGGATGCAGTTCATGATTCATGCCGCCGGGGGAGCAGTGCAGCCCGCCGAAAAACGGGAATACGGATTTGCAGAGCTCACCGTCGAAAATACGGATGATATCTTTGCAAACATGCCCCGGACGACCATCTGCTGGATGAGCCACGGGGATTCCATTACATCGCTCCCGCCGGGATTCGAATCCATGGCATCCACCCCCAATACCCGGTTTGCCGCCGTATCGGATGCCGCACGGCGACTGTACGGCCTTCAGTTCCACCCGGAGGTGGAGCATACGCCCGAAGGGACCCGTATCCTCCACAACTTTGTGTTTACCATCTGCGGATGCCGGGCAGACTGGACCATGAACGCGTTTGCCAGGGAAGCCATCGCGGAGATCCGGGAAGCGGTCGGGGGAAAAAGCGTTATATTGGGGCTGAGCGGCGGGGTTGACTCCTCCGTGACGGCAATCCTGATTCACCGGGCCATCGGGAAGCAGCTCACCTGCATATTCGTGGACAACGGCCTCATGCGGACAGATGAACCAAAGCGCCTGAAAAAACTTTTTTCCGAACATCTGAAGCTCAACATCCGCTACGTCAGCGCCGCCAGGAAATTTCTGGACGCCCTGGCCGGCGTGAGCGACCCGGAAAAAAAGAGAAAAGTCATCGGCCGCGTGTTCATGGAAGTCTTCGAGGCAGAAGCCAGAAAAATCAAGGACGCGGAGTTTCTGGCACAGGGCACGCTCTACCCGGATATAATCGAGTCCCAAAGCGCATTCGGCGGACCGACGTCCATCATCAAGTCCCATCACAATGTAGGCGGGCTTCCGAAGAAAATGAAACTGAAGCTGGTTGAGCCCCTCAAATACCTGTTCAAGGACGAAGTCCGCAAGCTCGGCACCGCCCTTGACCTGCCCGATGAGCTGGTATGGCGCCAGCCCTTTCCGGGACCGGGCCTGGCAATCCGCGTGATCGGCGAAATCACCGGTAAGCGCCTTTCAATCCTGCGCAAGGTGGATGCTATCATCATCGAGGAAATCCGGGAGGCGGGCTACTATCGGAAGCTCTGGCAATCGTTCGCCGTTTTGCTGCCGATCCGGAGCGTGGGCGTAATGGGAGACAAGAGAACCTACGACAACATCGTCGCTCTGCGTGCCGTTACCAGCAACGACGCCATGACAGCGGATTGGGCAAGGCTTCCCCACGACCTGCTCGGTCGTATGTCCAACCGGATCATCAACGAGGTTAAGGGCGTCAACCGGGTGGTCTACGACATCAGCTCCAAACCGCCAAGCACTATCGAATGGGAATAGCCTGCAATGAAAGACAACGAAAAACACAACGGATTCAAGATATTCGGCGATGACGATCCGGAAGGCGCCACGCCCGCCGCCGAGAAAGAGGGGGCAGAAGAAATCCTGCTGACAGACGACGGAATGATCGCACGCGACAGCGGGGGCCCGGGATCTCCCGCGGCCGCCGCCACCAAACCGCCGGCGTCCGCGGGTCGCGGATTGCGGGGGGTTCTGTTTTTCATCCTGGTGCTGGCGTTTGCCGCGATGGGAGGGGGCGGCTATCTCGCATGGGATCATGTCAATCAACGGCTCAACCAGATCGAGAGAGCGGGCATCCATGAAGTCGCCGATCTTTCCACGGAAATCGACGAACGAATGGCCGTTTTTTCCACCCAGTTCGCAGCCCAGCATGCCGAGATGCAGATGCAGCTGTCCGCGCTCCGGGAAAGCATCGAGGAAAGTGCGGAGGAACAAAGCAGGCTCCAAACGGCGTTGACGGGCACCCGTGAGACCCTTTCGGATCGGATCGAGGAAATGGAAAACCGGACGTCCGGATTGAGCCAGCGCCTCGAAACGGATCACGAGGAAACGAATGAGGCCTTCAGTACCCTGGAAAGCCGTGTGGCCTCAATCTCCGATGCGCTCACCGAGGCTGCCGGCGACACCGCCGGGATGGCATCGGCCATCAAAGATATCCGGGTGGATTTGGAAGCCGTAGGGCTCCGGATCGACGCCGTTGCCAAGCAGGTCGAAACCGCCACGCAAGATGAGCCGGACGGGGAAGTCATGGCCCGCGTGGAAGCGTTGCAACAGGAGATGGATCGCCGTTTCGGGGAGACAAACGACTTAATGGAACGGCAAATCACCGACCTGGAGGATGAGATTGCCGCACTGGAGGCCATGATGAAATCCCTCAGGGATCTGGCTACAGGCCCGGACGGTAGTTCCGGCATCATCGAGCAGGAACTCCGGTAATCCATTCGTGCCCTTAAACCCGCGCGCACCGTATCATTTCACAGGAAATAAAGCGCCCATGAACAATGCAATGCTCGAAAAACTGCTGCAGTCCGTAGCCGAAGGCAAAATACCGATTCATGAAGCCTGCGACCGCATCAAGAACATCGCGGTGGAGGATATCGGTTATGCGCATATCGATCACCACAGGTCGCTTCGGAAAGGTTTTCCGGAGGTAATATACGGCGAAGGAAAAACCGCCGCCCAGATAGACGGCATCCTGGAAAAAATGACGGCTCAGGAAGACACCATTCTCGTCACCCGCCTCGACCGCCAGAAAGCCGGCGTTCTGGAGCAAAAATACCCCTGCGCCGTATACCACGAAAATGCCCGCATGCTGGTGCTTTCCGAAAAGGAGCCGACACCTGCGGGACTAGGGACGGTTCTCGTGATATCAGCCGGGACGTCGGATATTCCGGTGGCGCGGGAAGCCTTTTTGACCGCCCGATACATGGGAAGCCGCGTGGAGTCCGTGTATGACGTGGGGGTTGCCGGCATACACCGCCTATTTGCGCACAAGGATGCGATCGAATCGGCCCGGGTCCTGGTGGTGGTCGCCGGTATGGAAGGGGCGCTTCCCAGCGTGGTGGCGGGCCTGGTGGATCGTCCGGTCATCGGCGTCCCCACCTCCATCGGCTACGGAGTCAATTTAGGCGGTATGACCGCCCTGTTCGCGATGTTAAACAGCTGCAGCTCCAACGTGTCGGTGGTCAATATCGACAACGGCTTCGGCGCCGGATACCTGGCCGCGATCATGAACCGGCCGTAAAAAAACGCCGGATCAGAAGATCGGAACGCCGCACGGATTGCTTCAGCCACTCCAGGCGGAGGGCTTGTTTTTCGGCTTTGGACAAGCGCCACGGGATGGACGGACTTTTTCGGAGCTTTTGAGCCAGCGGATGCATCACCAGGGCAGCGGAGACGGACACGTTGAAGCTTTCCGTGAATCCGCATATGGGGATGCGTACATGCTCATCCGCCAGCGACAGCATGGCATCCGATAAACCCTCAAGCTCCGTACCGAAAAAAAAGACCGCCGGCCCTTTCTCAAGATCGAATGCGTCCATGGCAACCGCGTCCCTGCGGGGGGTGGTCGCAACGATGCGATACCCTTTTTCCCGAATTCTGTGTACGGCATCGGCTGTGTTGTCGCTTCTTTGGCTGTGACGGATTACCGTCAGCCATTTGGAGGCGCCCAGGGCAATTTCCGGGTTGACCTGGTAGGCGTATTCGTTTTCGATGACATGAATATCCTGAATGCCGATGCATTCCATGGAGCGAAGCACGGCGCTGGCATTGTGGCCCTGGAAAATATTTTCCAGCGCCACGGTTATATAGCGCGTCCGGGCGGACAGGACTTCCTCGAATCGCTCCAGGCGTTTCGGCGTGGCAAATCCGGAAAGGTAGTCGATCAGTTGATACTGTTTCGGTTGTTCCATGCCTCGCATCATACCCGACTCTTTTCAAAAAAAAAAGCCCCGACGAATCAACGTCGGGGCTTTTCTATAATGGAATTCGGCGGCGTCCTACTCTCCCACCGGGTCCCCCCGGCAGTACCATCGGCGCTAAAGGGCTTAACTTCCGTGT
>SLJY01000079.1 GCA_007134875.1 Desulfobacterales bacterium | reverse complement strand
CGGCTGTTTGCGGAACACGGTTATTACCAGGCCCAGATTTCGGATATCATCCGGGACGCGAATATCGCCAGGGGCACTTTCTACAGGTATTTCACCAACAAAAAGGACATATTCGTCACCCTACTGGAAAATTTCTATGAACGGTGGGTTTCCGAGGTTTCCCTGAAAGGCAGGATGATCGACCTTGAAACCATCACCCCGGAGGGGCATTTCCGGCACAGGGTGCAGCAGTCCCTTCAGTTTTTCGCCGACGATCCGCACCTCAGCCGGATCTTTCTGCGGATGGGGCTGGGGCTGCCGCCCGACATGGAAGATACAATCAAGCGGCTGGAAAACCAGATCCTGGACCTGGTGGTAAAGGACCTGAAACTGGGTATCAAAAACAACCATATCCCGTCCGGCATCGACGTGACGGTTACGGCGAACCTCCTGATCGGGGCTACCCTGCGTATCGCCTATTACTATTTTGCGCAACCGGCGAAACAACGCGGCGGCGCAAAAGATGTGGAAGCCATGACCGATGAAATCTGCCGGATCGTCCTTCCCGGGCTTTTTCTGAAATAGCGGGCGAACGAAAACCGGGATTTTCCGTCAGGCACAAGGATCGGGTGCGTCACTACGGCACCTCACCGCTCTCCTTCCACGTTGCCATAACGCGGCGGCCCCGCATCTGACCGAGAAGATCCAGCGCGTCCAGGGGTTCCGCTGCAATGGCCTTTTCAAGCTGCGCCATGGCATCTTCCGCCCGGTCATCGCCATGCAGAACCAGCAGTGCGCGGGCATATTCCACCCGCACCTGGATCAGCCCCGGATCAACTGCCAATGCTTTTTCAAAATACCGTTCAGCCTCGTCCCGGCTCGCGCCGTACGTCACCCGCCCAAGAAACCCGCCAACCCGGTTGACGATCTCGGCATGGTACGCGCCCAGCACGGCAAGGGCGGACGGAAGGCGGGGGTTTTCTTCCAGGGCTGCGTCCACCAGCTCCAAAATCCGTTCCGGGATCCCTTCCCTGCGGGCCTGAAGTGCTGAAATCCGGCGGGAATATTCCCCGTATACCAGGGCAAGTCCGGCTTTTTCCCAGTAGGTGGTCTCCATGAAATCCCTGTCCAGGCGATGTTCCATGCGGGCGGCCAGGTCCCGGAGCCATTCGGCCTGGACGTCCTTGTCGTCCACCCGGTGGAGTATGATGGCAAGAAGGGACTGCGAGGAGAGGAATCCGCCGGCAGGCCCCACCGACTCGCCAATACCGTAGGCTCTAACAAAACGGCCTTCGTGGAAATGCCGCCAGCCGTCCTGCAGACGCCGGGCGGCCTCTGCGGGATCCTCCGGCACCCCCGGGCCGCTCTGACGGATCACGAAGCGCTCGTCCGGCCATGGCAGGCCGTCGCGAAGGTGAAGATCGTCCCAGTGCCTGCGGAGCTTGTCCCCGCTGTAGTCGAAAATCGGGTATTTCTCCGGCATCAGGGACCACGGCTCTTTTACAAACGCCGACCCGTCCCTTTCGGGTCGTTCGTTCCCGGCGAAGGCGGCAGGGGTAATCAATCCGGCCGCGTGGGGCAGGAGAAACAATGCGAAGGCGCAAGCGGCGAATATGGGCGACGCGGGGCCTTGGTCGCGCTGCTGCGGGAAACGCTTCATAAAAAATATCTCCAGGAAAAACAGGATTCCGGTGTTTTAGAAAAATAACCGCTTCGGGTCATCGGGACAATGATTTTCCGGGCAGGGGATGCGTTTCCTGCGTCAGTCAGTCGATGCGCTTCCTTCGTCAGCACATCCTATACGCCAGGGACCCTATGCATTCCGGGCGATGGGATCAAACCCTTTCCGGGTGGCGCCGGGGCCGCCCCAACTTCTTTGTCCGGAACCGAGCGTCTTGCATTAATGCGGGTTTCGGTGCACAATGGACCGCGGAATCCATCTTGCGGAACTACCGTAGAGGCTGAACGAAAACCAGGATTTTTCGTCAAGGAGGGCGTATCGAAACGGCTAACCCCGCTGCTTCCGCACCCGGAGGCGTCTACCTGTGCCAGGTGGGCGAAGGAATATCCTGCGCGGCCTGCTGCGGGCTCTACAACGCGGCCGATCCGTCCCGGCCGGGGCTTGAGGCTATTCTGACGCGCCGGAGCGAAGCGTTTGCAACTGTGCCCCGGGAAATCAAGGAAGCGCATCGTTTATTGACCCGTAACTTCTGAATGCCCATGCGAAGCCCGCTTACGCAAAATCATTTCCCCGGCTTCAGCCCCGCCTTTCCGGGCGGATAAGCACCGCGGTGGCGGCCGTGCTGGCCAGAAGAAACAGGGAAACCGCGTAGAAAGCCCATTCGATGCCGAAGCGGTCCACCAGGATTCCCACGACCATGGCGCCGGCGAAGAGTCCGGCGTTCATGGCCGCGTTGAAAACGCCCATCATGGACCCCTGGCCGTAAATCTCGCCCTCCTGCGCGGCAAGGGCCCCCAGCGCGGGCCAGCAGATGGCCTCGCCAAGCCCGATCAGTGCAAAGAGCAACACCAATGCGGGAAAACTGACGGCAAACGGCACGGTAAACAGGGCCACGCTGATGACGGCCGCGCCGATCAGCAGCAGCCGGTCCTTGTGCCAGCGATCCGCAAGGGCGCCGAACGGCATCTGCAACGCCGCGTTCACCAGAGTCCGGCTGGCGATGACTATGCCGATGGCCGTGCCGCTTGCGGTCATGTGGCGGTCCATGAGCAGCGGAAGAAAAGCGAACGTGGGCACCATGATGATCATGGTCGCCATGCGGGAAAGGAGAATGCCGGCAACCCGGCGGCTGGAAAGCATCCGGCGGAGCATGGAGAGCATGGGCGGCCTGACTTCCCGGCCGCTTTTTTTCTTCTGACGCGGAAGAAGCGTCACAACCAGGACAGCCGCCAGAAAACTAAGCCCCGCCATGGCGTAAAACGCGGCTGCCGGGCCCCACAAATCCAGAAATATCCCGCCCAGCATCGGTCCGCCCCCGATGCCGGCAAAAATGGCGATGTTGAGCATCCCCATGCTCCGGCCGACCCCGCCGCCCGCCGAAACGTCGGTAATATAGGCCATGGCCATGGGGATGATCATCGCGGAACCCGCCCCATGCAGGGTGCGGATCAGGACAAGGTGGCACACGGAGCCGGCCAGTGTATAGATGTACCCGGTCAGCCCGAAAATCACGAGCCCTGCGATTAAAAAACCCTTTTTCCCGTGGCGGTCCGAAAGCCCGCCGACAAAGGGTTGCAGCACGCCGCCGCTCAACGCGAAGACGGCGATGATAATGCCCAAGGCGAAACCGGTGGCACCCAGTTCCGCGGCATATAACGGCAAAACCGGCACGATGATGCCCATGCCCATGAAAACAATAAAAATCGATGATAAAACGGCCAGCAAGATGGATTTTCGCATAACGCATAAAAGATAGGCTTTTCCTGGGATCACGCAAAGGCTTTTTTTTTATTTCCCCATGTTCATTTTTTTCTTGCTTTTGCGGAAAAACACTGTACACTGCAATCCAATCAGTAAAGACGCGGCTTGGTTGCCGGGTCGGTTTCAGTGAGGGAAGAATCCGTTTTGTAAAATGGCTGCCTCCGGAACGAGACCATGAGAAATCTGCATGAAAGGAGGATCAGCTACATGAAAAACGGAACTGTAAAGTGGTTTAACGACAGCAAGGGTTTTGGCTTCATCGAGCAGGAAGACGGACCGGACGTATTTGTCCATTTTTCCGCCATCAACTCGAACGGCTTCAAATCGCTGAGCGAGGGCGACAAGGTGAACTTTGAAGTCACGCAGGGTCAAAAAGGCCCCGCGGCGGCGAACGTCACCGTGGTCTAACGGCCGGCTTAAACCGGTTGCTGAAACAATTTCAGTAAAACAACAAAAGGGGTGCTTTCCCGGGGAAAGCACCCCTTTTGTTGTTGACTTTTATTATTGACGGCTTTGCAAAAAGCCTCACAGGATGTGCTTTTGGGATGTGCTCCTGAAAAACCTCAGCGCAACATTCCTTTACCCCATCCGGCTTATCTCTTCCGGGCCTCCCTATCCAGAACCCGCCGGATCGTATTTGCCAGGTCGCCCTTGGTTACGGGCTTGTGCAGTATCGCCCGGATGCCACTTTTTGCGGGTTCCTCGCGGGTTATTGCATCGCTATAACCGGAGGACAGAATCACCGGGATGTCCGGCCGGATAGCGACCAGGCGCCGCGCCAGCTGGATTCCGGTCATGGAGGGCATGGCCATGTCCGTAATCACCAGGTCGAAGGCCCCCGGATCGGCCGCAAACGCCTCCAGGGCCTTTTTGCTGCCGGTGTATGCCGCCACGCGATACCCGAGTCGCTCCAGCATCTGCGCTTCCAGGTTAACAATGGCTTCCTCGTCGTCCACAAAAAGAATCCGCTCGGCTCCCCCCAATGGGTATGCAGCCGGGGGTTCCACCGTTTCATCCGGGACCTCGCGCTGCAGCAGCGGCAGGTAGACATGGAAAGCGGAACCTTTCCCGGGCTCGCTGTAGACCCGGATATCGCCCCCATGCTCCCGCACAATGCCGTATACAAGGGAAAGCCCCAGTCCGGTGCCCTTTTCCTGTCCCTTGGTGGTGAAATACGGTTCGAAAATGCGCGGCATCACCTCCCGGGGAATGCCGCAGCCGCTGTCGGACACGGCAAGCAGGGCGTATGGACCTGGAAACAGCAATGCGTTGGGGAGGTCACCGGATTCCGATTCCTTGCGGTGAAGGGAAACCGAAACCCATCCGCCGGATTCCTCAACGGCATGATAGGCATTGGTGACAAGGTTCATAATCATCTGGTGAATGTTGGTGGGGTCTGCCAGCACCGGTTCCACATCGGGCGCTATATCCTGCCGAAGTTCGATATTCGAGGGAATGGTTGCCCGGGACAGCTTCAACACCTCCTTGAGTTCCCGCTGGATGCGCAAGGGTATTTTTTTGTGCTCCGACCGGCGGCTGAAGGTGAGGATCTGGTTGACCAGATCCCGGGCGCGGCAGGCAGCCCTGTAGATTTCAGCCGCATGGTCCCTGGCGGTGCTTTTTTCCGGCAGATCCTCCAGGAGCATTTCGGAACGACCCATGATAGGAAAAAGAATATTGTTGAAATCATGAGCGATTCCCCCGGCCAGCACCCCGACGGCCTCCATTTTCTGGGCCTGCTGGAGGCGGGCCTCCACTTTTTCCCGTTCCGTGACGTCCTGGACGAAAGCCATGGCGCCGTCTTTTCCTTCAAACGTCAGGGGAACGGAGGAGACCTCGACCGGAACTTCGATACCATCGAGCCGGAGATACACATGGCGAACCCTCGGAACCGGCTGCTTCAGCGTATTGAGCCGGCGGATCCGCTTTTCGACGGCTTCCCGGAAATCCGGGTGAAGGCGGTCCAGCACCGGCGTACCCAACAGTTGATCCGCTGAACGTGCGCCAAACAGATCAATTGCCGCCTGGTTGACATAAGCGAAACGGAATTCGGCCTGCAAGAATATGGCATGCGGGGCCCCCTCCACCAGGGAGCGAAATTGCGCCTCGCTTTCCGTAAGGGACCGCTCCATCCGCTTGCGGCAGGTGATATCGCGATTGCTGACCCGCCGCCCCAGAAAAACGCCGTCTTCATCGTATATGGGAATACAGTGATGATCGATCCATACCGTGAAACCGGATTCGTGGACGATGCGGAAATCCACGTTCTCACCTACTCTTTTCAGACTCTCCGCTTCTATGTGGACCCTGAAACAAGCCCTGTCCTGTTCGTGCACGATCCGCTCCAACAGCCCCTTGTCCGCAATGAATGCCGAAGGAGGATATCCCGTGATCCGTTCGCAGGAAGGGGACATCCACAACAGCCTGCCGTCCGGGTCGATCCAGTACTCCCAGTCATACGCGTAGTCTGCGATGGTTCGCAGCCGCCGCTGATTTTTTGCCAGCGTATCGGCCATGTCGTCGAAGGCGCGGGCCAGTTCGCCCAGTTCGCCGGGCGCATCCTGCATGCCGGTGCGGGCGCCGGTGTTGTCCGAGGCAAACACCCTGGTTGCCTCTGTGAGGCGTTGTATGGGGTCCAGCAGCCTCCGGCCGCCGACAAGCCATGCGACGCAAAATGCCATGCCGGCAGCCAGAAGCATCCAAAGCAGGTTTCGTACCAGGACCTGGTTGGCGATCTTCAGGGCCGCCGCTTCGGGTATCCCCGACCAGATGTAGACATAGGGCTGGCCCCCTTCTTCCAGGGAAACCGGCTGGTATGCGAAAATCCGCCGCATGCCGTCCGAGCCGGCGTGGACGGAAATGCCCGGCTCCCGGGCACCCTTTGCCGCCTCCCACGCAGGACCGACAATGGGCTCTCCGACCGGATTGGTTTCCCGGCGCGGATGATAGAACAGCCGGACGCCGTGACGGTCTGTTACCGCCAGGAAAGAATCCTTCGGTAACGCCGCGACGTCCAGCAGGAAGGAAAAACCGTCCAGGTTGAATACAGCGGTGAGAACACAAAGCACCTCTCCCTCCCCGTCCGTCACCGCGTACGCAAAAGCCAGGCCAGGCACCTCCTGACCCACCCGGGTAACGATGTATTCGCCCACGACAAAGGACTTATCCTCCAGGGCCTGCTGAAAGTGGGGCCTGTCCGCCAGGCTGGTCGGCTCGAAGGGCCGGCCGGATGCAAAAACATCCCCTGCGATGTCCACGGCTTCAATATTGCTGTACCGGGGATTGTCATCGATGACGGAATGAAAGATCGCACTGGCGGCTTCTCCGTCCCGGCTGCGGACCGCCTCCATCTGTGCCAGGGTGGAAAGCAACTGGTAGGTGGAAAGGGTAATTCCCTGCTGAACCTCTCCTCCGGTCCGTGCCAGGGTCATGACTTCCCGTTTTGTATCCTTAAGGGCAGCCTGCCGCATTTCCAGCCCGGAGTACAGGATAATCAGCAGCGCCGGGAGGACCGCGAGAAACACCATAAGAATCAGAATATTCCGGACAAAGCTGGGAAAATACCGCTTCATGGCCACCACCAGGGAAAAGGTTTCCGGTGAAAATCGTTATATACGGAAGGGACATGAAACCCCTCTGCGACGCTTTGGTTACCGGGTGGTTTTTCAAAACGGTGTGTCCGGAGCGCTTAAAAAGTTTACACCGTCCGGATCGAAATGTAAACACGGGAATGGGTCGGCCTGGAAGGATGACGCTGCGAAGCATGCTACGCGATGCCAGCATTTCACACACGGATAGAGGAAAAATTGATGCACTCGTAAAAAATCGCAGTCTGACGGCTTTGTAAAGAGTCCGGGATGCGGTTTTTTCCTGCCCGGTTTTGCAGGACGCGCCCGGCCAGACCCCGATGGAGGAGGATATGGACAATACTCAAAGACCCGGCGTTTTGTTTTTCGATGTCAATGAAACGATGCTGGACCTTTCCGAAGTCAAAATGGCCGTAAGCGAGGCGCTTGGCGGCAATCCGGGCCTGGCCGAACTCTGGTTCCCCACGCTGCTTCAGCAATCGCTGGTGGTTACGGCGGCGGGAGAATTCCGGCCCTTCGGTGAAATCGCCGTGGCATCGCTTTTGATGGTGGCGCAGGGAAACCGCATCGGCCTGTCCGAAACAAAAACGCAGGCAGCGATCGGGACGCTTTTCGATGACCGCTCCGATTCCGGATTGCTTCGGCAAAAGCGGAAACAACGGCAAGTCAACTCGCTGATCGATTCCCGGCCGCTGTTTTGTCGCCGCCGATATCCTTTCCGAACACCGACAACCCTTTTTTCATGGCACAGAAATCGCCGCACATGGTGCAGGTCTCCTCTTTGGCCGGCGTCCTGCCCTGCCGGGTATTGCGTGCTTTTTCCGGAAACAGCAGGTACTTTTCAAGGCCCTTCCAGTCCATGTCCCTTCGCGCCATGGCCGCCGCCTTTTCGGACGCCCTTCGCTCCGGGTACTTAGAGATATCCCCGATGCGCACGGCCAGCCGCGTGGCCCGCACCCCCTCCCGCACGTCACCTGCATTCGGCAGCGCCAGATGCTCGGCCGGCGTGATGTAGCAGACCAGGTCCGCGCCGTGCCGGGCCGAGGCGGCCGCGCCGATGGCTGCTGCGATATGATCGTAGCCGGCCCCCGTATCCGTGGGAATCGGGCCCAGCACGTAGTACGGCGCATTGCCGGACATCCGCTTTTCCAGGATTATATTGGCCTCGATTTCATCCAGGGGCACGTGCCCGGGGCCTTCAACCATCATCTGGCATCCCGCGTCCCGGCCGATCTCGGCCAATTCGCAGTTGATGACCATCTCCGCCATCTGGGCCCGGTCGTGGCTGTCGTGGATCGCCCCCGCCCGGATGCCGTTTCCCAGGGACAAAACCGCATCGTATTTTTTCATCAGGTCGCACACCCGGTCGAAGTGCTCGTAGAGGGGGTTTTCCCTGCCGTTTTCCTCCATCCATGCGACCATGAATGTGCCCCCCTTTGAGGCCAGGCCGCCGTAGCGGAACTTCTGCCTGCGCAGGCGCTCTATCGTATGCCGGTTGATCCCGCAGTGAATCGCCATGAACCGTATGCCGTCGGCCAATTGACTTTCAATGAGCTCAAAGAGGTATACCGGATCGAGCTTCGCCGGATTCCGGTATTGTCGGATGGCTTCGGCAAACGCCTGGTAGAGCGGGACGTTTCCCACCGGCAGGCCCGTTGCCGCCAGAACGGCCCGCCGCACGGCATCCAGATCCCCCCCGGCGGAAAGATCCATCAGGCTGTCCGCCCCTTCGGCCTCCGCCACTTTTGCCTTTTCCACCTCCGCGTCGATATCGCAGATGTCCGAGGAGGTCCCGATGGACGCGTTCACCTTCGTGGAAAGCCCCTTGCCGATGCCCACCGGCTTTCGATCCGGCCGGCCGGGATGCCACAGGATCACGATCTCGCCTTTTTCCACCCCGTTTCGCACCGTTTCCGGCAAAAGCCCTTCGGCCGATGCCACGGCCTTCATTTCCGGGGTTATCTTTTTTTCCTTTGCCATTTCGATCTGGGTCCGCATAACGCATCGCTCCTTTTCAAAGCGTTTGTTCAAAAAAAAAGGTTCCGACGAAAGATGCATCTTTCGTCGGAACCCTTTGCCATCGAATTCCGGAAAACTGTTTTTTCAGTTCGTCTTCTGGCTCCCGGCCGTCGATAAAATCAAGGCCTTCCCGCCGGTGCTCCGGCAGTGACCGCCCGCCATGCGGGCAATTGATTTTTCGTTCCGGTTACAGCGATGGGATCGCCGCGGATTTTCACCGCGTTCCGCTAACTGGAAAAACAATCACTTGGTTTTCCAATATTCATACAAAAACAAAAGCGCCGCGTCAACGCCTAATTTCCGGGCGGCGACAATTACCGCACAGACCCGTACCGGCAATTCCGATGCGCTTTGCTGCCAGCCGGTTATGCGGGACGCTTGCCGCAAATATTTCCTTGACAAACTTAACTTCTCGGGTGACGTTACATGTCATGATAAGATCCTTTAAACATGATGCACTCGTAAAAAGTCGCGACCTGACGGCTTTGTAAAAAGTTTAAGATCAAGGCTTGCGCGATTTCGAAGAATGCAGTGTACTTGGCGTACGTGTATGTTTACAAGGCGTAAGCCGCAAATTCTGAGAAATCGCGCGTAACGCAGATAT
>SLJY01000187.1 GCA_007134875.1 Desulfobacterales bacterium | reverse complement strand
TTGGGAGGGGGCGTGCCAGCTCGAGGCGAAGATAAGCCAGGCACCCTGAATGTCCGAGCGGAGCGAGTTTTCAGGGTGCGGCTTATCGAGCCGTAGAAGCTGGCAACGGCCCATCCCAGTTGCGAGAGGGTAATCGCCCGACCCTCTAAAATGATCCGATGGTTTTTTGGGCGGGAATAGCAAAAAAGTTATTGCTTCCGAGGTAGCGGTTACACGGGAACACCTGCAAGCAGCAATAACAACCTCGAAAAAAGTCTCGGACGGCTTTGAAAAAAGGCCAAGATCAAGGCGCGCGTAATCACGAAGAATGCAGCGTACTTTGCGTACGTGAAATTCTGAGGGATTGCGCGCAACGCCGAGATTGGCCTTTTTTCAAAGCCGTCAACGGCCACTCACAGTTGCGAGAGGAGAATCGCCCGACCCTCCAAAATGATCCGATGGGTTATTTTTACCATTGACGGCGCCGAAAACTAGTATATTAATTGGCTGCAATACAAAGCCGCCACACATAAGGAGCAGAATATGACATCCAAATGGTCTTTGACCGACCGGTATAAAGGGTATACTGCGGACCTGGACAAGACAAGATCCCCCGAAGAAACCATACGGGATGTCAAATCCCGCTTTGCATCGCTTGAACTGGATATCCTATCGAAAATCGTCCGGATCGACAGCGGCCGGCTCGATATTCCCGTATACTTCAGCGTATGCGGCGCTGACGCAAAACGCCTCACCGGAACCACCAAACAGATGGGAAAAGGGGCAACCCCGGCCCAGGCCGAAGCCAGCGCGTTGATGGAACTCGTGGAACGCTTCAGCTTCTACGCATTTTTCAGAGATGCAAACAATTTCCTGGAAGCACCATGGCACCAGGTAAAGAAACATGCCATGCCCCTCGAAATGATCGCTGAAAGCGTCCATGACAATACGGACGACCGGGAGGCAGCACTGGCACTTTTTGCGGAGCTGCCCCTGAAATGGACCGACGGATTTAACCTCACCCGGGAGGCATCCGCTCAGGTTCCCTTTGACTGGTTTTTCGAAATCAACCAGTTCAACGGCACATCATCCGGAAACTGCCTCGAAGAAGCCCTTACCCAGGGAATCTGCGAGGTGGTCGAACGGCATGTCTGCGATATCGTGAGCCGCAAACGATTGCCCGTGGACGGCATCGATCCGGACAGCGCCGATGACGGGGTCGTGCAGGAAATGATCGCAAAATACCGGAAAAACGGAATTGAGCTGTATGTCTCGGATTTTTCCCTGGACACGGGCATCCCCACTGTGGGCGTTCTTGCCCATGACCCGTCGACGTTTCCGGAAAAAAGCGAGCTCGTCTGGACGGCCGGCACCATGACCGCCCCCCAGAAGGCCTTCAACCGGGCGCTCACCGAAACCGCCCAGCTAGCCGGCGACTTCAACTCCGGTGCCAATTTCGTGGCCAGCGGCCTGCCCAAGTACAGGAGCCTGTCGGAGGCCCAATACATTACCCACCCGGAAAGACACCGCTCGATCCACGACCTGCCGGATGTCTCCCACGACAACCTGAAGGTGGAAACCGAGCGTTTGGTTTCCGCTCTGGCAAAATGCCACATGGATGTCATCGCCGTTGACACAACATACCCGGGCCTTCGGATACCCGCCCTGTATACCATCGTTGCCGGAACCCGCTTCCGGGAGCGGGCCACGGCCGGCAGCGTGGGGCTTTTTACCGCGAAATTGGTCACCGAAAAATTCCAACCCGCAAACGCCCTTGACCGGCTCGAAAATTTTGAAAAACGCCTGTCCGGCAAATACTATACCCGCTTTTACACGGGGCGCTGCCACTTGGCGACCGGAGATCCAGCAACCGCTCTTTCGCATTTCGAAGAGGCCCTGGAAAGGGAGCCGGATGAACAGGACCTGCCCAGCATCTACTCTTTCATGGCCGTATGCCTCAAGGAGATGACGCGCTACCGGGATGCGCTCGATATCCTGGAAAAGGCCGAAGCCGTCGATGATGAGCGGACGGATATCTACAACCTGGCGGGATTCTGCCGCTTCAAGCTCAGGGAGCACGAGGAAGCCGTCCGCGCCTTTGAAAAGGCGATCCGGCTCAATCCGTCTTCCGCCATCGACTACGCCAATGCCGGCGTAAACTATCGGGAGATGGGCGATACGGAAAAAGCCATAGAATATTTCCGGACGGCCATCACCATCGATCCCGGAATCGATTTTGCCCGAAAGAATCTCGAACAGCTCGGTTCCTGAAATCGGGAGGGAGCAGGGGGGCCGCGGTACCGATAACAATCAGGAGAGGATATACCGGCCGGGGACCGGCGTGACGCGCACCATCTCGCCCAGGGGATTTTCATCGACCAGGAGGCGGCAGCCGTAGACGTTCTCCAGGGTGTCGTAGGAAAGCACTTCGCCGGGCGCCCCGCATTTGACGAGCCCGCCCTTGTGGATAAGCATGAGCTGGTCCGCGTACATGGCCGCCAGGTTGATGTCATGGGATACCATGACCACGGTGACCTTTTTTTCGCGCTTCATCTTTTCCATCAGGTCCATCATCCGGAGCTGGTGGGCGATATCGAGCGCCGCCGTGGGCTCGTCCAGCAGGATGATCTCCGGCTCCTGGCATATGGCCCGTGCAATCAGCGCCCGCTGGCGCTCCCCGCCGCTCAGCTGGTCAAGTCGTCGGTCTGCAAGGTTCTCCACTTCGGTAAACGCCATTGCCATATCTGCAAGCTCCCGGTCCCTGGCCGATTCGATTCCGAAGGTTCCCAGGTGCGGCGCCCTTCCCAGCAATACCGCATCGGTTACACGAAACGGAAAATCGACCGATGTCTGCTGGGATACGTAGGCTATCCGGCGGGCAACGGCCCTTCTGGAATACGATGCCAGGGGTTTGCCCAAAACGTCTACCTGCCCGCTATCCGGCCGGATCAGGCCCGCCACGGTTTTGACCAGCGTGGTCTTGCCCGAGCCGTTGGGACCGATGATGATGAAAAAGGATCCGGCTTCCACGGCAAAGGACAAGCCCGCCAGAACGCGTGTGCCGTCCGGATACGCATACGAAAGGTTTTCAACGGAGATGGCTGTATGCATTACCCGGACCGCCTCAACAGGTAGATAAACAAGGGCGCCCCCACCATGGCGGTAATTACGCCTACCGGCATCTCGCCGTGACGGGGAAGCGTTCTTGCCAGAAGATCGCAGAGCACCATGTAGGCCGCCCCGCCGAATATGCACGCCGGAACCAGCTCCCGGTGGTCGGCCCCCAGAAGCAGCCGCAGCAGATGCGGCACCACCAGGCCGACAAACGCGATCAGGCCGACCTGGGCCACGGTGGCGGAAATCATAAAGGATGTGAGCATCAAGAGCCCCACCGTGACCACCCTGACATTCACGCCCATGGAGTGGGCCATCTCGCGGCCCATGAGCAGAAGATTCATGGAATGGGATACCCCGAAGATCACCAGAAAACAAGGCAGCACAAGCATTGCAAGGGCACCCACCTCCCCCGCCCCCGAAGCCGAAAGGTCTCCCATGAGCCAGAACATGATATTGTGAAGCCGTGCATCCATGGAAAGGGATATCAGAAACATGATCACCGCGCTGCAAAAGGCGTTGACCATGACACCGGAAAGCAGAAGGGACTCCTTTTTCATCATCGTCGTTCCGGAGGCGATGCCCAGCACCAGAAAAAGCGTCGTCATGCCGCCGGCAAAAGCCAGGATGCCGGATCCCAGAAAACCGGTAAGCCCCAGCAAAATGCCGATAATGGCGCCGATGGCCGCCCCTCCGGAAATGCCAAGGATATAGGGCTCGGCCAAGGGATTTCGCAAAATCGCCTGAAAAACCAGCCCGCCGATGGACAGCACCGCCCCCACGATCGCCGCCAGCATTACCCGGGGAAACCGGATCTGCCAGATGATGGCATGGGCCGAACTGCCGGGCTCGCCCAATGCTGCAACGGTATCGCGGATTGCTCCCCAGCCGGCGCCCGACGACCCCATGGAGATCCCCAGAAACATGGCACCCAGCAGAAAAACAATGGACACCCCGGAAATCAGGGCGATCCGCTTCACGATAGCAGGCAGAATCATATCGGCCATTTACGGGCTGTCAGGGGATTGTGTATTAAAAACATCCGGATGAAGCAGGGCCGCAAGCTCCTCCAGGCCGTCGATCAGCCGGGGGGACGGGCGGTCGTACAGATCGGAGTCGACCATGTGGATCCGCTCTTCGCGAACGGCGGGAAGGTTCTCCCATCGTCGCCACTCCCGCAGCACATCGTCGAACACCTTTTGTCGCTCCATGGATGTAAGGATCATCACATCCGGGGCCATCATCAGGACCTCCTCGCGGGTGAAGCGCGGATACCCTGAGTGTTTGCCGGCGGCATTGACGCCGCCGGCGCGCTCGATCAGCTCATCGATAAAGGTCCCGTCTCCCGCTGAAACGATGGGGGACACGCCGATCTGGAAAAAGACGGACGGTCTGCCGGAAACCGCCGCAATCTTTTCATCCACCGCCGCCATACGGGTCTGCATGTCCACGATCAGCCCGGAGGCTTCCCGGTCCGCGCCAAGGAGTTTTCCGATATCGCGAATCGAACGGATCACCGCGTCGATTTCCATGGGATGAATCGCAAAAACCGGTATGCCCAGCCGCTCCAGTCGCCGAACGGTCCGGACGGGATTGCCGTCCTTGATGGCGATGCAAAGATCCGGCTCCAAAGCCACGATCTTTTCGATATCCAAATGGACGTAGGACCCCACACGGGGAAGGCGGCCTGCGGCTTCCGGGTAATTGCTGAACCGGGTCGCCCCTACAAGCTTATCCGACCGGTCCAGGGCATAAACGATTTCCGTGATGGAAGGGGCAAGGGATACCACCCGCGACGGTTCGGCGGGAACTTTCACCGTTTTGCCTTCGTGATCCGTTACGCTTACAAGCCTTTCATCTTCAGCGAATGCTGCCCGGCAAAATAGTAAAACAGCGGCCACGGCCGCCCACAACACATACAGGGCGATTGTATTTCGCCGGTCTGTAGGCAATGATTTTGTATGCAACATGAGTATCTTTCGTTATTACGAACGCATCAATTTTGACGGCTTCGTAAAAGTCCAATATCTTCGTTACGCGCGATTTCTCAGAATTTGCGGCTTACGCCTTGTAAACATACACGTACGGCAAGTGCGCTGCATTCTTCGAAATCGCGCAAGCCTTGATCTTGAACTTTTTACAAAGCCGTCAGATCGCGACTTTTTACGAGTGTATCAATTTTAAGCGGTTCAAAACGGGCGGGCGTCACTTTCGCCAAGCGCCTCCCGTATAGCGGCGATCAATTCCTTAGTACGCACCGGCTTGGCAATGAAACACGACCCCCCGGTTTTCTTGAGCACATTGTCACCTGTATCCGCGCGGGTTGCAAGGGCGGTAAGAAATATTTTCGGTATGCCGGCAGTCTCCTCCGACCGGTTCAATTCCTCGGCGACCTGTTCACCGGACATATCCGGCATCATGAGATCCAGAAGAATGATATCCGGCTTCCGCCTGCGCGCAAGATCGATCCCGTAGGCGCCATTGGTCGCCACGAAAACCTCGAACCGCCCGGTATGGTTCAGGTTTTCCCGGACGAAAAAACAGAAATCCTCTTCATCGTCAATAATAAGTACTTTCGTCTTCGAATCCACTGTTTTCATCCTCTTTCATGGTATTGATCATTCCCGAAGGCTGCAGCCGGATATAAAATACGGATCCTTCGCCGGGTGCGCTTGCAACATCGATAGTGCCGCGCATCCGGTCCATGATCATCAGCGCGAGGCTCAGTCCCAGCCCCGTTCCCTTGCCGGGATCCTTGGTGGTGAAAAACGGCTCAAAGAGCTTTGTGAGAACATCCTTATCCATTCCCTTGCCGGTGTCAGCCACGTCAATGACGACCATTGGATCCCCTACCCGGAAATAATCGGCTTTCCTGTAGCCGGTTTTGTATCCCACCGATTGCACCTCAGCAACCGACACCCGGATGGTCAGGACTTTTTCCTGCGTTGCGGCCATTGCATCAACGGCGTTGTGAACAAGGTTGAGCAATACCTGCTCCAGCATGTTCCGGTTCGCGGCGACCGTTACCGCTTCTGCGGGGATCTGCGTTTTGACTTCAACGCCGCGTTTTTCCGTGAGGTGAGCCGCCAGTTCCAGGACCTCATCGACAAGAATGCAGACATTCACCTCTTCTATATCAAAGGCGGTCTTCCGGGAAAACTTCAAAATGTCGTTAATAATATTATTGACCCGTTCGGCGGCATTGTAAATGCGGTCCAGCGACTGCTTGCCTATGGTATCGGACGCTTCGATCCTGTTTTCCAAAAAATCGATCCCCATCAGGATGATCTCCATGGGGTTGCGTATCTCGTGCGCAATGCCCGATGCCAGCCGGCCCAAAGCCGCCATTTTGTCTTTCTGGATCAACTGGTCCCGGGTCTCCCGAAGGGTGTCGTAGGCGCTTCGAAGCTCCACCTCCTTGAGCACCCGCTCGGTGATATCCCGGGACACGCCGCCCACGGCATATACTTCATCCGATTCCGGTTCCCGGACAGGCTCCAGCGTCGTGGAATACCACTTTTTTCCTTGCGGATCAAAGGACTCGAACTCGATGGACACCCCGGTATCGAATACCGTCCGGATATGTTCCATAAACCGCTCGGCTTCCCCCCGGGCCTGGAATTCCGCGTATGAAATACCCAGGATTTCAATTTCGTCCGAAAATCCGTGATAAAGGTAAAGACTCGGGTTGGCGGATAAAAATTCACCGAAACGGTTCACCGTAAACGCAAAAACGTTCGACGAATCGAAAAGCAGCCGATACTGCCGCTCGGTTTCCCGGAGGTGGCTGCTGTTGTCGCCGGATACCATGGTGACGGGAAAGCGGAAGAGCAATCCGGTCGCCGCGATCAGAAGCAGCATGAAATAATGACCCGCCGCCGCCTCCCGAATCAGATGGGCCATATCAAACAAAATCCATGCGTACATTCCGGCAAAAACCACTGCGCTGATAATGATATATTTCAACCGGGCTCCGAGCGCGGCAATACATAGGATGAAAATATAAGCCAGACAGAGATTTGCGCCCGCCATGCCGGAAAGATGCATGCCAGTGACAATCAGGAATGCATCAAAGAGAAAAAACCCGTACAGGAGGCTGTCTGGAAACCGGCTTCCAGCTATGCAAAAAATCAGTAGACAAGTACCCAGGTAAAAGGCGATAAAGAAATATCCGGCGGCCTGCTTGCTGTTTTCCGGAGACAGGGCGATAAAAAAGGCCAGCACACTAGCGACCGCCAGCCGGCTGATGTAAAAGATTCGCTTTCTCGGCACATTGTATGCATCAGCCATATCTTTTCCCCGTGGTCGTTGTCCGGTCCCTGGTTGACGGATGTTTTGGGTAACCACCTTATACCGCGAGGCTAAATTATCAAGTCCTTTACTCTTTTGAGCCGCAGGATTCAATATCTTGACCCTTGCCGGTTTTGTTGGTAGGTATTTTCTAATAGTCACTGCTTTCTTGCAAAGCGCTTCTGCCTGGAGGAAAATGTACCGGGAAAACTACATCAATTCGCTTCGAACGGAAATGGTCGACCTGGTTCGGACCTACCTGTCCCCCGTGGCCCTGAAATACGGCTACAGCGACGTTCCGCTGGAAACCACCATCAAGTGGCGGCCCATGGTTCTGATCCTGGGAAACTACTCTTCCGGCAAGTCGACCCTGATCAACGAGTTTTTGGGAGCGGACATCCAGGCGGTGGGCCAGGCCCCCACGGACGATTCATTTACCATCATCACCTTCGACGAAAACGCATCCGAGAGCGATCCGATCCAGACCACGGAGGTGAGAGACGGCAAATACCTCCTCAACGATCCGGAGTATCCCTTTGAAATTCTGAGAAAACACGGGCACCGGTTTGCCGCCCATTTCCGGCTCAAAAAGGTGAACTCACCTTTTTTACACAACCTGGCCCTCATCGATACGCCGGGAATGCTCGACAGCATCACCGAACGGGACCGGGGCTACAACTACCAGGATGTCATCGGCGACCTCGCCCAGCTTGCCGATTTGGTGCTCGTCCTGTTCGACCCCCACAAGGCCGGCACCGTGCGGGAGGCCCACACCAGTCTCCGGGAAACCATTTCCGCCAGGACCTTCGAAGACCGGGTCCTGTTCGTTTTGAACCGCATTGACGAATGCGCCTCCCTTTCGGATCTGCTGCAGGTATACGGCACCCTGTGCTGGAATCTTTCACAGATAACGGGCAGAAAGGATATCCCCACCATCAACCTGACGTACTCCCTGCGCGCGGCAACCGCCGTTCGCACGCGCGGATCGGAGGATACCACGAGTTTCCTCTACCACCTTCAAAATCAGCGCAAAATGCTCAAGGCTTCGGTGCTTGAAGCGCCCCAGAAAAGACTCGACAATCTCGCATCCTTTATCGAAACCCACTCGGAGCGCCTCGATCATTTTCTCGAGGCGCTTATCAACTACCGGGTTCGTCTCAGAAAGCTCCGGCTGCGCACGTGGGCCACAGGCCTGGCAACCGGCGCCGTCGTGTCCGTGATTACGGCGTTTGTCGCCGCCAACCGGCAGGGACTCGACAGCCCCCTCGATCCGGGTGCCATGGGCCTTGCCTCCGCCGTGTTCCTCCTGATCCTGGTAGCATGGAAATTTCTTCCGCTGCGGATCACGGAACGCATTTTCCACCGTAAGCAGATGCGAAACATCAACCAGCTTATACCGCTGGACAACCAGACCCGGCGGGACAGCTGGCAGGCCGTCCGCGCGTTGGTCGCCGACTTTCTGTCCAGGAAAAAAGGGCACTTTTCGCTGGCCGAGGTCAAAAGCGAATACCGGTCGATCCACCGGGTATGGACAGAAGGAACCCGGGAAGTGCGCACCGCCTTAAACGAAATCAACGACATCATGCGCGATGAGGACCGGAAAGCCGAAGCAGACGAAAACGAAAAAGACGCCCCGGAAAACGGCCACGGGGAAGACGAAAACGACCGGGATAACCCCTTTACGGTTGTCACAAAACCATAGCCCGACGCCATGGCCCGCCAAATAACCGCCATCACGCCCCAGAAGAAAAACCGCAACCGGTATAACGTCTATATCGACGACGAATACGCTTTTTCCTTATCATCGAAGGTTGCCATGACGCTTCACGCCGGCCAGCCGGTGGATGAAAACCAACTGGCGTCCCTGAAACGCTCCGATGAACACGAGCAGGCCTTTGAGCGGTCCCTGCACTATCTTTCCTTCCGGGCGCGCAGCAGAAAGGAAATGCTTTGGTACCTCGAAAAAAAGGATTTCGACCCGGAGGCCGTGCAGTCCGCGATTTCACGTCTGGAAGACTACGGCTACATCGACGATGAGGCATTTGCAGCCCTGTGGATTGAAAACAGGCGGAAACTCCGCCCAAGAGGCAAATTCGCGCTTCGCCACGAGTTGGCGGAAAAAGGAGTTGAAAAGGCAATCATCGACCAGGCCCTTGGCGGCTACGATGAGAGCAGGGCCGCCCGTGACGCCCTGTCAAAAAAGGTCCTTCAATGGTCCGGACTGCCGGAATGGGAAAGAAAGGCGAAAATATACAATTTCCTGAAGCAGCGCGGTTTTTCCTTTGAAACCTGCCGGGAGGTTTCCGAT
>SLJY01000002.1 GCA_007134875.1 Desulfobacterales bacterium | reverse complement strand
AGCAGCCCGTTTTCCCCGTCCAGGTCAAAGTCGATTTCCGGGATCAAAACGAAGTTGACGTCCTGCTGGGCCAGCGCGGCGGTTGCCGCGATAAACCCGGAATGCCGGCCCATGAGCTTGATGAGCCCCATGCCGTTGGGATAGCCTTCGGCCTCCTTGTGCGCGCCTTTCACGGCTTCGGTGGCAATGTCCACGGCCGAGTCGAACCCGAAGGACTTGGAGAGCATGTGGATGTCATTGTCAATGGTCTTTGGAATTGAAATGATGCTGATTTTGAGCCCGCGCTTCCTGATAGTCTCGTTAATCCTGGATGCCGCCATGAGGGTGCCGTCCCCGCCGATCATAAAAAGAATCCCGATATGCATCCGTTCCAGGCAGTCCACGATGGCATCGATGTCCTGCGGACCGCGCGATGAACCAAGTATGGTGCCGCCCATTTCATGGATATTGACCACCCGCCCGGGGGTTAGCTCCTCCACCTCGTGGCGGTATTCCGGTATGAATCCCTGGAGTCCGTAGGGAAAACCGTAGATGTGGCGCACCCCGTAAATGTAATGAAGCTCCAGGACGATGGAGCGGATGATGTTGTTTAAGCCCGGGCAGAGCCCGCCGCAGGTAACCAGCGCGCACTTGAGCTTGCTGGGGTCGAAATAGATCTTGCGGCGGGGGCCCGCCTGCTCGAATGAGGGCGGGGTTTTTCCGGCCCGGATCATTTCCATGATCCGGTCGGGCTCGATATCCACCAGCACTTTTTCATTTTCATCCTTGAAGATGCTTTCATCCGCGCCGAGCAGCTCCCTGAGAATCGGAGAGTCGATCTTGGGTTCGCCGAGTGCGTCGATGGTGGTATCGAGTATGTCGAAGTTGTTTTCAGTCATAATATATTCCTGTTGAGGTTGTGTTTGGCGGTTTACAGGGATCTTGCAACCCACAATATTTTATGCTGCACCAAAAGCAATGATATTTTAGCGGGTTATTAGCGGTTATATACCGTTGAACTTCACGGCGCCTTTCCCCAGAATGTCGTGCAGGTGCAGGGTCCCCACCAGCGTGCCGTCGGCTTCGACCACCGGCATGACCGTGATCTGGTGGGTTTCCATGGTGTTCAGCGCTTCATAGAGGGGCGTTTCCGGTATAAGGGTTCGGGGATTTTTCGTCATCAGGTCCTCCACCGTTCGATCATGTATGCCGGTTCTGGAAACCACCATGCGACGGATGTCCCCGTCCGTGATGATACCTTCGAGTCTGCCGCCCTCGCCGGTGATAAATACCACGCCCAGGCGCTTTTCGTCCATGACGGCAAGTGCCGTGTCCATGGATGTTCCCATCTCTACCGCCGGGACGCCGTCGCCGGTGAACATGATATCCATTGCCCTGAAGGATAGCCGCCGGCCCAGCTGCCCGCCGGGATGGAACCGCTGAAAATCGACGCTTTTGAATTTCCGGCGGTTGATCAGCACGACCGCGAGCGCATCTCCCATGGCGAGCTGCGCGGTGGTGCTGCACGTGGGGGCGAGTCCTAAGGGGCAGGCCTCCTTTTCAACGCCCACGTCGATGACGATGTCGCTTTCTTTTGCCAGCGTGGATTGAAGATTGCCCGTGAATGCAATCACGGGGCAGCCGATATTGCGGATAGCCGGCAGCAGGATGTTGAGCTCGTCGGTTTCCCCGCTGTTGGAAAGCGCCAGAAAGATGTCGTTTTCAGACAGGATGCCCAGATCGCCGTGCATGGCCTCCACCGGATGGAGAAAGATGGCCCGCGTGCCGGTCGAGTTAAGCGTTGCGGCTATTTTCCGGCCGATTAAGCCGGATTTTCCGATGCCCGCGATGACCACGCGGCCCCTGGACTGGAAAATAACGTCCACGGCCCGGGTGAAATTGTCGTCGATGCGATCGGCGAGTTGTAATATGCTTTCCGCCTCGGTCCTCAGGACATCGGCGGCCTGTTCGATGGTCATGGTATGCGCCCTGTATGCGAAAAAGACGGTTTTCGTTCAGCCGCTATGCGGTCCCGCTGTCAAGGGGAACAGGATGTGCTGACGAAGGAAGCGCATCGTAGACGTCACTCTCCCGCGGGATTTGTTGCGGCGGCATTTAAGTGATGCGCGTCCTTCGTCAGCACATCCTATGGCACTTATTGATACTTTTTGTTGTTGCATCGTATCATTAAAAAATTACAGTTTTTTGATAAAAAATCAAGATATGGATTGGCCTGCATGGAAAAAGTCTTTTTTGACGGCTTCATAAAGTCCAATATCTTCGTTACGCGCGATTTCCCAGAATTTGCGGCTTACGCCTTGTAAACATACACGTACACCGAGTACTCTGCATTCTTTGAAATCGCGCAATCCTTGATCCTGAACTTTTTACAAAGCCGTCGGATCGAGACTTTTTACGAGTGCATCTTTTTTGGTTTTTGAAAAAAAGCGGAATTGAATCAAAACCGCTTGACAAGAATGTTTTTTATGCTGTAAAAACATGTCAAAAAATCTGTCGGAGTTTTATGAGGCCTACGATGCCGCGCTTGGTGCGGCATTTTTTTAACAGCCGACGGATGACAGGGTACAGGTAAATACGGCGCCGTGTCCCATGTTAGAAAAACGGCGCCGTATTTTTATAGGTTGGCTGAACGGAAACCGTTTTTCGCCAATATTGACGACTTCGTAAAAGTCCAATATCTTCGTTACGCGCGATTTCTCAGAATTTCACCTACGCCAAGTACGCTGCATTCTTCGAAATCGCGCAAGCCTTGATCTTGAACTTTCTGCAAAGCCGTCGGATTGCGACTTTTTACGAGTGCATCAATATTATTTCGTTGCTTTGGGTTATTTCGTTATATTGATAAGGGGGTACTGAAACATGATGGTATGTGAAACCACGAGAAAAGGTAGAAAGTGCACGTTTATGACCGCGCAGGGCTGCGTATTCAACGGCGGCTCCTGTGTTGAAATCGTCGAGGCATGCAGCGGATGCAACCGGAGCGAACAGCATGAAACCGGTTGGTTCTGCTCGGCGTTTCCGGATCCGACCGTGAAATGGAAACACGGAAACTGCAACCTGGCGACTCACGTGCAGGCAACCGCGAATGAAAGCAAAGCCAAGATCAACCCGATCAAGGCTTCCAAGCGTCGCGGAAAATAAGAACGGCCCGGATGCCGTTGTAACCGGGCGCCATTATAAAAGGCGTTGCAGCATGCAATTTCATCGGATTTTGTATGCCGCAGCGTCTTTTTTATTCCCATATCAGGCGATCGATATGTTTCTGCCTGTATCCCGGTATTTTTCCAGCCCCGTCTCGATTTTTTCGATGACCTCTTCCGCCTTGATCCAGCTCATCCGTCCGGGTTTTGTTTGTCTTGAGATGCGTTCATTTTCCTTGTCGGAATCGTTATAGCGGTCAATCAAAAGATCCCGGAATTTTTTATAGGGCCCGCAGCGTTTTGGGTTGGAGTATCCATACAGCCCGACGACGGGCGTGTTCATAGCCACGGCAATATGCAGCGGGCCGGTATCCGGGGAAACGATCACGCGGCAGCCAGCCAGCTGCAGCATGGTTTTCCGGATCGGCTTTTCCAGGGCCATTGCCGGCCGCCGCCTGCTCATGGCGGCGATTTTTTCCGCCGCATTGCGTTCGCGGCGGCCTGGTCCGCCAATCAGCAAGGGCGCTGCATCGTGTTTTTCCGATATATGATCGATCACGCGGGAATAATTGTCGGGCGGCCAGTCTTTTTCAGGGTGTGCGGATGAAACCACAAAACCGACAACCGGCTTGCCGAATGAATTGAAAAAGGATTTTTGCCAGCGGATTTCCTCTTCTGTAAACCGGAAATTCCATTCCGGCGTGTAGTTTCCGATCCCGAGGTATTCCAGAAACTCAAGAAACTGATCCTGGACATGGCGCATAGGCCGCGGCGGGATGTGCCGGTTCGTCGCGAGATAATGAAAGTCCCGGGAGCGGCCCCGGTCAAAACCCAGTTTTATGTCGGCGCGCAGCATAGCGGCAATCAAAGACGTTTTGCCGCTCGCGTGCGGTATGATAGCCAGGTCGTACCGGTTTTTCCTGATCCGGCGGAAAAGGTCCAGCCATTCCTTCGATCGGCCCTTTCGTTCAAACAAAATCAGCTCATTTACACTCTCCTGGCGAGCCACCATTTCTCCGGGGACCGACTGGATAATCCATGAGATATGAGCCTCGGGGTACCCTTTCCTCAGGCCGTTGACAAGGGCGAGTCCATGGACCGCATCGCCGATCGCGGAAGGTCGCACCAGGCAAATTCTTTTTGCGTCTAATCCGGGCATTTGCTATAGACTTTTCATATTCGGTGACTGAACGAAACCGCCTTTTTCGCCGTCCCTGACCCCGGGGAAAGATCCCCTGATTTTCGTTCGGACATTGACTATAGCCGCAGGGGGCCTGAAAATCAAACAGATTATGAAAAGGAAGCGGAGCAAGGCATGAAAGTAGAGGTGTCGCTGGGAGAGTTGGTGGATAAAGTGAGCATTCTATCGATAAAACTTGAAAAAATTAATAATACCGATAAGTTGGCAAATGTTCGGAAGGAGTATGATATATTGTCCTGCAGCATGCTTGCGGCCGGGGTTTCCGAAGATTCGGAGGAGTACACCCGCTTAATCGATATCAACCGGCAGCTATGGGAAATAGAAGATCGGATCCGTGAACTGGAGGCGGCGGGCGTTTTCGACGATACGTTCGTTCAGCTTGCCCGGAGCGTTTACTTTACAAACGATAAGCGGTTTGCCATCAAGCAGGCGATCAATAACCGGTACGGTTCGGAACTGGTTGAAGAAAAAGAATATTCCCGGTATTGATAGAACGCCGGGCAAGTATGGGGCAAGTTGTCAATCCGCGCTTTTTTTAAGAGCTTGATCTATCGTCTGCGGCCTGTCCCGTCCCGCTCCCCCCCTTTCCATCCTGACACCGATCCGTGGATCGTTTCCGTATCCGATCGACAATGCCGGTGGTGCTTTTTTCCTCCACCAGGCCCACCAGTTCGACCCTTCCGCCCCACGAGCGGATGATGTCCGCTCCAACCACCTTGTCCGGCGTGTAGTCGCTGCCCTTGACCAGCACGTCGGGGCGAAGGCGGCGGATCAGTTCGATGGGTGTATCCTCGTCGAAGCAGACCACCAGGTCCACGCTGGAAAGCGCGGCCAGAATGGTCGCCCGATCCTCCTGTCCCAGGATGGGCCGGCCCGGCCCCTTGATGCGCCGTATGGATTCGTCGGTGTTGAGTCCCACCACCAGGCAGTCGCCCAGGGCCCTTGCACGGTGAAGCAGAAACACGTGGCCGTGGTGAAGGATGTCAAAGCACCCATTGGTAAACACCACGGTTTTACCCTGCATGCGCCAGTGCTCCAATATATTTTTGGCCGCATCGGGCGGGGTTGCGGCGGGCAGGCCGGTGTCGCCGTATTTTCGCGCCGCGGCCTGCTCCAGTTCGCTTCGGGAAAGCGCATGGGTCCCCACGCGGCCCACCACTTCCCCTGCGCCGATATTGGCCATTTCCATGGCCGCGGGCATTTCCAGTCCCGCGCCGACGCCCGCGGCCATCAGGGCAATCACCGTGTCACCGGCGCCCGACACGTCGAATACCTCCCTTGCAACGGCAGCAGCGGCGGTGCTGTGCCCGGTTTTTTCAAAAAGCATCATACCGGCGGATCCCCGGGTTACCAGCAGGGCCTCCAGGTCGTAGCGTCCGATAAGTGAGGCGGCGGCAGCCTCCATGTCCCTTGGATCGCAGCCCGCATGCTCGCATGCCGCTGTGAATTCCCGGATGTTTGGGGTGATGCAGGTCGCCCCGGTGTATGCGGACCAGTCGGCCCGCTTGGGGTCGACGAACACGGGAACGCCTGCCTCCCGGCAATGGCGGATGCAGCTGCCCGACATGTTATGGTCGAAGACGCCCTTGCCGTAGTCCGATACGATCACGGCGTTTGCCGCCCGGATTTCTTCGGACACGATCCCCGCCAATGCATCCCTGGTGCCTGCATCGATGCCGTCGGGTTTTTCGTCATCCATGCGGACCACCTGCTGGGCGCCTGCCATAACGCGGCTTTTGGTGACCGTGGGGACGGTGTCCGCGCGGATGCAACGGTCGGCTACGCCGCATCCGGCGAGCAGGTTTGTCACGTTTTCGCCGGCCCGGTCGTTTCCCAGAATGCCGGCCAGAATCGTAGCGCAGCCCAGGTTCGAAAGGTTGGCGGCGACATTTCCCGCGCCGCCCAGGCGGCGGGTGCGGTCTTTGACCAGAAGCACGGGGATGGGCGCTTCCGGGGAGATGCGGTCCACCGTTCCCCAGATGTAGCGGTCGAGCATTACGTCGCCTGCAACCAGGACCCGGACGAAGGCGAAATCCGGTATGGAAAAGGGTGTCATGGGGTTATCCTTGTTTTTATAACGTTTCAATCACACCGGCCGCGATCAGCGGCAGCATGATCTCGTGGTGCCCCACCAGGTTGATGCCGGCGCCGCCGGACCGGGTCGGCCGGCCCACCACGTTCGTAATCGGCCGGTAGTGTTTGATGAAATCCATGTTGATCGTGGTGATGCCCGATACCGTATGCCCAAGGTTGCGCGCCAGGGTGACGGCCTTAAGAAACACTTCCGGAAGGATGACGGCGGAGCCCGCGTTGATGTAGACGCCTTCGGAAAGCGCTGTCACCATGCTGGTGAAGATCCGGAAATCCCTGTGGCTGGCCGCGCCAGCGGCGGCCGGGTCGAAATCCGGGTGCATGTGCAGAATGTCGGTCCCCATGGCCACGTGGACAGTCACCGCAACGCCCATGCTTTCGGCTGCCGCCAGGATGCTCATGTCCCGGTGGGGCATCTCATGGCGGTTGATCATGCGGCCCACGGCGGCCCCGAGCCCGGTATTTTCCTTTTCGGCAATGCGTACGGCTTCACTGAGATACCGGCCGGTTTCCTCGGTCATGCCGAAACGTCCGGAATCGATGGTGGCTGAGACATCCTCGGAAGTATTGCCCGCCATGGCCAATTCGAAATCATGGATGATACCGGCGCCGTTCATGGCAATCGCAGAAAAGACCCCGCGGCGCATCAGGTCGATTACTATCGGGTTCAACCCCACCTTGGTGACATGGGCGCCCATTCCGAAGATGACCGGTCTGCTGTTCCGGTGGGCCGCTGCAATGGCAGCGATAACCTTTCTCAGGTCCTCGGCCGCAAGGATTGCCGGCAGGGTGTCCAAAAAGTCGGAAAAACCGCCGCCCTTTTCCCACCTGCGGGCAAAATCGCCGATTTCCACTTTGCTTTGCCGGTCCTTGATGGAACTGGTGACGAGGTTTTTGATTTCAATGGGGCTGTATTGTTTTTTCATTGGTCCGTCCGTTTTTATATCTTTATCACGTCGGTGCGGGGGTGCTCCCCTACTGTTTAAAATGACTCAACACCCGATTCCGATTTGGAGGGTTGATACACTCGTAAAAAGTCGCGATCTGACGGCTTTGTAAAAAGTTCAAGATCAAGGTTTGAGCGATTTCGAAGAATGAAGAGTACTTGGCGTATGTGTATGTTTACAGGGCGTAAGCCGCAAATTCTGAGAAATCGCGTGTAACGAAGATATTGGACTTTTACGAAGCCGTCAAGGTTATGGGTCAGACACAACCCCGGGTATTTTATCCGGAAACATCAATTCCTCCACCAATCCGCACAGGATGTGCCCCACCAGGCCGTGAGCCTCCTGGATGCGTGCCGTATCCGGCCCGTCCACGGCCAGCAGATGATCGCACAGCGCCGCCATGCGGCCGCCGCCCTTTCCCGCAAGGCCGATGGTGGCAATTTTTTGTTTCCGGGCATAAGAAAGCGCCCGCACCACGTTTTCGGAGTTGCCGCTGGTGGAGATCCCCCACACGATATCCCCGGTTCGCGCCAGGGCCGTGACCTGGCGCACAAAGATATCGCCGAATCCATAGTCGTTTCCGGTGCAGGTCAGAATGGACGTGTCCGTTGTCAGTGCAATGGCTGGCAGGGGCGGGCGGTCGAAGGCGAACCGGCCGACGAACTCCGCCGCAATATGCTGCGCGTCCGCCGCGGATCCGCCATTTCCGAGGACGAGCACCTTGCCGCCGGCTTTAAGACAATCCGCAATGGCCTTGGCCGTTGATGCAATCCGCCCGGCGTTTGCTTCCACGAATGCCTTTTTCACGGCGATGCTTTGCTCGAGAATGGAAAGTATCTTTGCTTCCATGATCATTATGTCTTTCATCAATAAAGGTTTTATCTGTGTTAATCTGTATGATCTGTTGGTAATAAAATCAGGCTCACAGATCATACAGATTAACACAGATAAACCGTATCCGCTTCAATATCAATGGCAGGATTATTCCGTCAATCCGCCGCGAAAACATAATTTCCGGATCGTCGGCTCATCCCGCTTTCAGGTAATTTAAAAAATCCGGCAGGCCATGTTTTGCCACCGCACGCTGCCAGCGGTTGACGTAATACTCCGCAAGGCCCGTACGGTTGGCAACGCCGGTTTTGGCCTTGTCGAAATCGATAATATACACCTGGTCTTCAGCATCCACCAGGACGTTTCCCGGGTGAAGATCGACGTGCAGTACACCGAAATCCCTCAGGATATGGATCTGATCTTCCAGGTCCGGTATTGCCGCGCGGGCGCGTTCCGGCTCAGCGCGGGAGCACTCCGCAAGAGATATGCCGCCCGGTATCTCCCTGACAGCCAGCCACGCTTGGTAAAAGACAGCCCATCTTGTTCGGTATGCAAAAGCCACGGGCTCCGGCGCATTCACCCCGATGGTGCGAACGAGGGTAAGGGTCTCGAATTCAGCGGCGGACCGGATTTTGCCGATTTTAAGATAACTGCGCCGGTTGATGTGTCGAAGCACGCCGCCCCGGTAGTAGTGCTTCACGATTACCCGCCCGATTCCGTCCACGTGTACACTGCGGGGGCGTATGCGCCCGGCCAGCAGGTTGTCCGAAGCCTCGGGCGGTTTTTCGAACGCCGATGCAAGGGCCTGTTTACGGGACTCGGAAAGACTGCCGGACCATCCGACTTCAAGCGATCGATATGTTTCGGTTGCGATCATTGGTTCAGGCTACCGGTTCCGGTGTTCAAGGATCCATCGGGCTGCGGCCAGAAGGTCCTTTGCCACGTGATCCGGGGACACATCGGCTGCGGCCAGTTCGTTTTTCGCTTCATCCGAGTGACTGCCGGACTCCACCAGAACGGAAAAAGCGCAGCCTGCCGCCCGGGCGCACAGGATGTCCTTTGCGCTGTCGCCGATGAATCCGGCCGCGGACGGGTCGATACCGTATTTTTTTGCGGCCTTCTCGATCATGCCCGTGCCCGGTTTGCGGCACTCGCAGCCTTCATCGGGCCGGTGCGGGCAGTGGAATATGTCGAGCACCTTTCCGCCGGCCGTTTCCAGGGCGCTTTGCATATTGGAAAAAATACGTTCCAACTCCCGGCGCGGGGTCAAGTTCCTTCCCACGGCCGACTGGTTGGTGATCACGATAATGTCATAGCCGGCGGCCGTAAGCATCCGGACGGCCTCCCTGCTGCCTTCCAGGAACTCGAACTCCTCCCAGCGGGTGATGTATGCCGGGCTGTCCTTGTTGATGACGCCGTCCCGGTCGAGAAACAAAGCCTTTTTCATGTTTCCGTTTTTCTTCCATGCGAGAGCGTTTTGGGTTGCTCGATCCGGCTGGACCGATTCGGGCGGCCGGTGATAAAGTGCTTGTATCCTGTGGATAAGGTGTTCTAATATCCATTTTTTATATGACGGGCGTTGCCTGCAACCGTAAAATCAGAAAATGATATCGGCAAAATATGTTTTCTGTCAAGCCACAAGAAATGGAAGTGTATGAAAATCCTGATCGTAGCCCCTGCATGGGTAGGTGATATGGTAATGGCCCAGAGCCTTTTCAAGTCGTTGCGAAACGATTATTCCGATGCCGTGCTCGATGTGGTGGCACCTTCCTGGTCCCTGCCCATCATCGACCGGATGCCGGAGATCCGCAGAGGCATTGCTTTGTCCGCGGGGCACGGTCAGCTTCACATTGCAGCGCGCATCCGGACCGGCCGCTTTCTTGCAGGCAATGCCTATGACCGGGCCATTGTCCTGCCGCGCACCTGGAAATCCGCGCTGATTCCATTTTTTGCAAAGATCCCCGTGCGAACCGGATTCAGGGGGGAGTTTCGCTACGGGTTGATCAACGACATGCGGAAGCTGGACAAGACCGTGCTGACCATGACGGTGCTGCGATACCTGGCCCTGGGGCGGGAGAGGCGGGCGAAAATAGTGCCGGAAATCCGGTTTTACCCGGAACTGCAAGCCGATCCCGAAAACCGGGATCGCCTGGTGAAAACCCTGGGGCTCCGGATGGACCGCCCCGTGGCTGTGTTTTGCCCGGGCGCTGAATACGGCCCAGCCAAACAATGGCCGCTCGATCATTACCGGCGGCTTGCGGAAATGCTGATTGCCGACGGCTACCAGGTGTGGACGCTCGGATCTTCAAAGGAAGCGGGGGCAGCCGAAAGGATCGATCCGGGCTCGACCGGCTTCGTGAACCTGTGCGGCCGGACCCGGCTGGTGGACACGGTGGACCTGATGAGTCTTGCCGTATGCGCGGTCACCAACGATTCGGGGCTGATGCACGTGGCTGCGGCGGCCGGGATCCCGGTCCAGGCAATATACGGTTCTTCCTCCCCCGCGTATACACCCCCCCTGACAACCCGGGCCGATATTCACCGACTGGGACTTGAGTGCTCCCCGTGCTTTAAGCGCCAATGCCCCCCCGGCCACCTGGATTGTTTGAAGAAGATTTCGCCTGAATCCGTTCATGGCTCCATCCGGGCCAGGGCGGATGGATAAGGCCGGGTTATCCGACCAGGATTTTCCGGTAAAGGTCCAGGTAGCGTTCCCCCATGGCTTCGGGGGAAAAGGATGCAGCGGTTGCCCGGCCTTCGGCGGAAAATTGTCTTCTTGATTCCGGGCTTTCATACAACTTCGATATGGCATCGGCCAGGGCGCGGCTGTTTCTTGGCGGTATGAGCAGGCCGTTTTGTTCATGCCGAACGATGTCCGGAATGCCGCCCACATTCGATGCGATGACCGGAACGCCGTAGGCCATGGCGTCCAGGATGGAAGAACCCAGCCCCTCGTCGGGGGACGGGAATGCAAACAGGTCCATTACGGCAAGATAATCCCCCGGGTATTCGGTGAAACCGGCAAACTCTATATTTTTTATCCCTTCCGCCCGGGATTTCAGCATGCGCTCGTCTTCGCCCTTGCCGAGAAAAACAAAATGAAAACCGGGGTGTTTTGCATTCAGTATTTCCGCGGCTTCAATCAGGTTTGTCTGCCCTTTTGCACGGTCCCGCAGCGTGCCGATGTGACCCACGACAAAAAGATCCCCGTATCGGGATTTCAGCCGGGAAACGTTCTTTGGGCGGCTGGGCAGTTCGCCTATGGCACTGGGTATTACGGACAGATTCAGGCCCGCGGCGTAAGCGGACAGAATCTGTTTTATTGTCGTGGATATAGCGACCACAGCGTCCGCTCTCTGGTACGCAGTGGTTGTAAGTCTGTTTCTTTTTAAAGGATTTGGAACCCTTCGCGTGATGACATAGGGCTTTTTGCATATCCTGGTTTCCAGAAAAGCCCAATGGGCCGCTTTTGCCTCGTGGGCATGAAACAGATCGGTCTTTTTGAAGCCGAAGCCATGGCCTGAGAACATGTTTTGAGCTTTTCGAAATGAAAGTCCAGGAGTATTCTTCAGAAAAGTCCGCAATGGAGAGTCTTTTTTACAGACCAGGCACTGCCCGAGGCCGAGTTCCGACAGCTTACCGATAAGCAGGGCGGTCTGGCGTTCCCCGCCTGCAAAGCCCCGTGCTAGATTGATATGTGTAATATGCATATTCCGCAACGCGTGGTATTGGGTTTTTTGCTGATTACATTTTGGCCGGCAGTTTGTCAATACAATTAAATCATTTAAACAACGGATGTGCAAAAACGCCGTCTTTACTTGTCCCGGAACAGCCCTTGCGTTGACACCCGGTATTATTTGTGCGATATAGCCATTTCATGCTTGATCGCAAAACGCCGGGCATTGCTTGACTGATATGCAAATCATTTGAATCAAGACGAACGTTAACCCTGTGTGTGTTTTGCAAGCGGGGTGTGGCGTTGATGTTCTTGCAAGGCAAAGGATGCAATATGCGGCTTTATGCCGTTTTAAGAAATATCGGAAACAGGCTGGCTTACGGGAGTCATGCTCCATGGCACAGCCAGAGAATATATATAGATGCCACCCGATGCACTCACCATCTCCCGCCCGGGGAAAGGCCTTATTCATATATGCCTCGCAGGCTTTCGGGGTTAGTCGTTGGCGGCGACTGGGATCGCCGCGTAAAGCCGATTGACCAGTCCCCAAAAGTGGGATTTTGCCTGCTGCATTGGCAAAACGGGATCCCTTGGGAACAAACGGGCTGCTATGAGTATTCGATGGCAATAATTGAAAAGGAAGGCGTACTGGATGGAATGCGAGGCCTGGATGAGGTGAAGGAAAGGTATATAAGGCTGGATGAGATATTTGAAAGGGTCAGAAAGGAAAGGCGCCTTCTGAACGCTTCCGAGCTGGGAGTAGCGAGAGGGAAAAGCAGGGAGGATCATGGAATAATGATTCACCTCGACAGGAATGGGAATCCGGTTTTTGGGGATTCAGGATGCCATCGGATGGCCATGGCAGTCGTCCTGGAACTGACATGCATTCCGGCAAAGGTCGGGATTGTGCATGAAGATTACATACCAGGCTGGATTGATCGAATGCGCGGCTGAACGAAAATCGTCTTTTTCGCCAATCTCTTCGTCCGGCTCAAATTTTAATCCTCAAAATACGCCAATTATTCCTGCGGTTAAAATTTTCGCCGTCCTTGACCTTGACGAAAAATCCGGGCTTTCGTTCGGCCACGAATTAAAAACGATAAGTTCGCGAAAAGTTGTGACGAGGCGGTTTTGTAAAATGACGGGAGCATGGCCCTGCTGATTTAAAGCGGTGGATATGTGCTGTATGCATAGTGTTCTTTAGGGTCCGTCAAGGTATCAAAAGTTGGGGCTTTTGAGAATCGGCGGCATTTTTGATTTGTTTGTCCCATATATCATATTGGCTGCATTGGAGGCGTCGTGGAGGTATTACCCTTGGGGCAGCTGCGGACTGTATCCGGGCAGGTTACCTCGGGACATCGCGTGTCCCGCACACTTCGGGTCTTAAAACGCGGCAATGGCTGTCGCCATGGATCTGAACGGTAAGCGCGTTTTGGACCTGGGATGTGCAGAGGGCTTCATAGCTTGTATATGGCTGAAAGCGCAAATGAAGTTGTCGGGGTCGATCACCGTGGGAGTGTTGTATCGATTGCCAGAAGATCCGCAGAAGTGCTTGATAAAAAGAATGTAACATTTTTACAGGGGGATATACGGAATAGAAGCTTTCTGAAAGAGCTTGGCAGGTTCGATCTTGTTGTGGCCTGGGGGCTATTGCACAGGGTCGCCGACCCGATATCGGCCTTGTCCCTGATATGCAGCCTGTCCGATTGCCTGGCCTTGGAATGGCGAACGCCCATGGTGCCTTTTGCCGGGAGAATCAGCATCGCCTATCATAATCCGTTGGCGGAAAAACTGGACCCGATGAATATTGATGAAACCGCGGATTATGAAGTGGTTGAGGCTGCGGGTGAAAATAAAATCGAATCCAGCAGCGGCTTCTGGGAACCGACCATCGGTGCGGTACGGGCACGGTGGATGAAATTGTCCTTCTTTGGGGGGAGCAAGCCTTGATTGCGGATTTTTACAAAGCCGTCGGGTCGGGACTTTTTACGAACGCATCAAAGATTGGGACAGAGATTGCGATAAAGATTGCGCCGGATTGCGTTGGAAAAAGCAGATTGGATGATCTGCAAATTGTCAATCAGAGTATCGGGTCGGAGACGCGGCTTTGATTCCTTTTCGTTTAAACACTTTTCATGGTTATATGAAAAGGCTGTTCCCGCCGGGAGAGGCTGGAGAACTTGCCGAAAAACCCTGGGTTGAAGTGCTCGGCCTCCTGGGGCTCCTGCTGTTGGCTTTGGGTGTTCCACTGGGTAAGTCAACACAGCTTGCAGGCATTTTTATCATGTTTATTGCCTTTTGTGCGAACTGGCCCAAAACCAGATATTTTGTTCGATCAGACCCCGTTGTAAGGCTTGTTATCCTTTTTCTCCTGTATGTGTGGGGAAGAACCTTCTGGGAAGTTCTTTTCGGCCATGATACCGCCGACACGGCAATACTTATCGATTACGCCAGAAAACACACCTATATTCTTTTTTTCCCCGCTGCGGTCTGGTGGATGGGAGCTTCACAGCGTACGATATTCGCCTTTTATGCCGTAATTTCAGCCGGACTGGTGTTGCACATAGTCTTTTTTTCCAATCTTTCATTGGATACCATGCTGCAGGGCAGGAGAGCTATCGGTGGATCCGAAAGCCTGTCTGGCCTTTTGCGGAATTATGCTTTTTTGTGCAGCCTGATAGTGATATGGCTTGTCCTTTTCGGCAACAGGATCGCCGGTCTGACTCATGGGAAAATCACCGTTTCTGTAGTTGTGAGGCTGTTTCTCTGGTTAATGGCAGTAATGCTTGTCCTCGTGATGATTTTGACCCTTGAGGCCCGCTCCGCATTGGTTCTGTCTGTTTTTCTTGTTGTGTTCGCCGGTGTAGTCGCTGCTTTAAGACACCTGCTGCTTTCCCGGCGTGAAAAAATACATGCCGCATCCCTGGTGTTGTTTATTTTGTTTGTTGGATCCACCATGGCGCTGATTTATGGTAACCGGGATTACGTGCATAACCGTTTTGCGCGGGAAGCAACGGTCATAAAAGATTTTCTGGCAGGAGAAGAAATCGATGAGCTGCCGGTATCTTCATTCAGCCTGAGACTTTGGCTTTCACTGGAGGGATGGACGCTGTTTCTGGACAGCCCGGTATTCGGGCAGGCGTCCGGCAATATCCTTGCCCTGCTGGAAGAATCGGAGCGCGAACAAATAAGGCAATCAAGCCATCTGCATAATACCTATATTGAAATGCTTGCCTCATGGGGAATAATCGGATTTTCAATCATGGCGCTCATTGTGATGTATAGCGTATACTACCTGTTTTATTGCAGGTGGAAGGGTTTAATGGATTTTCAGACATGGTTGTTTTTGCTGTTTGCAATCATACTGCTGTTGATGGGCGGTTCGGACCAGTCTTTTACCGTGCGTCAGCATGGTTGGATTTTCTTTACCATTATTTTTGCGCCAGCCTATAGTTTTGGCGCACATTACCGTTTGAGGCAAAAAATGGAATCTGTTAGTAATTGATGATCTCGTAAAAAGTCGCGCTCCGACGGCTTTGTAAAAAGTTCAAGATCAAGGCTTGCGCGATTTCGAAGAATGCAGCGTACCTGGCGTACGTGTATGTTTACAATGCGTAAGCCGCAAATTCTAAGGAATCGCGCGTAACGTAGATATTGGACTTTTGCGAAGTCGTCATAATTGATATGCATGTAAGCTTTTAGGGGATATACTGCTGAGGTTTGCAGTCTGCTATCGCTTGTTTCAGGAAGATGAAATTGAAAAATGGATTTGTCACGTGACAGACCGCCTACCCAAATTTTTAAAAAAAAATCTTTATCGGCTGGATCCTGATTTCCAGGTCCTGAAAGTAGTAAAAAACAGATATCCACGCATTGCTTTTCAGGTACGAATCAAGGATGGAATTTTTCTCATTAAGGCGCTGCAGAGCAGATTTCCATGGATAAGGGCGAGCCGTCACTTCCGTTTTCACAAGGAACGATTTATTTACAAGCACCTCGGGGATGTGGAATTTCATTTTTTCCGGCATCCCAAAGTTTACCATGTTGGCAATTCATTTTTCATTACCGAGTTCATTCCCAACGATACCAGCTTAAAAAAGGACTCGGCCTATTATGAATCCGCTATCAATGGTATTGCGGAGTTCAACACATCGGATTTTCCCTGTGAAAGGCATGGATGCATCGGTTGGGTCTGGGAAAAGCTGAATCGATTGAAATTTGCAAAGAGCGCAAAGACATTGCGGACCCTTTGCGTCGGTTTTTTCGTAAAAAGAAAATTGCCGCTCCGGGTGTTTCTGAAATCGCTTGCTTTCTGGAAGCAATCAATGGCAAAAACCCAGAGGCTGACCCCCCCCATTATTGTGCATCGGGATATATTTCATGGCAATATTTTGAGGCCTTCAAGCAATCAGGTGGTTTTTGTCGATTTTGAAAAAATGGGCCTTGAAAAGCGGTGGTTTTTCATAGATGCGCTTCGTTTGATACAGGCCGATCCCTTGTTTATCAAAGATGCATCCGGCAGCGATGAAAACAACGTAAAGTATGGTTTCCCGAGGTTTTATGCCCCTGTACTTGTAAAGTACTGGAATTTTCTCCTGGAAAGGCGGCCTGATATCGATGGCGGTGACGATCATTTCCGGCGGCAGTTGCGGTTTTCACTTCTTGACTGGACGCTTCATAAGCTTGTCAAGGAAAAGCATGGCAAGGAAGTAAACGCCATGCTGGTTACATTTATTGAATCCGTCATTATGGGGCGTCACGAACAGTTTGAGCAATGGTTCAGGCGTCTTCCGCATCCCGATGCAGAGAATCGATTATGAGCAGTCGTTAAATCGTGCGCAGACCCGGCGGCGGCTGAAAGGATAGATAACATCATGACAGTGGTTATTCCGACTGCCCCTACTCTTGTTTATTTGAAAAGCTATAAAACAGCATCCACGTCATTTGAAATTGCTTTGCTGGAGTCTGCGAAAAGCGCGTTTCCTTCCGGGTTGGACGAGCCGGGAATGGCGTTTCACGTCTCAATCGATGCAGAGAGATACAGCCTGCCGGTGCAGAGAAACAGCCTGTTTTTCAGGGGAGTCCCGCGGCCCCGGAATGAGTTGCTGGATAATCGCGCTTTGCGATTCGCGGCCAAGGTGATGGGGGCTGCCTTCCTGAAACAGCACCAATCCGCAAAGGATGTCCGCAAGGTATTGGGGGATCGGCTTTGGAAAGAAGCCTTCAAAGTGACAACCATCCGCAATCCATGGGATCTTGCGGTTTCGCGCTACCGGTGGATGGCTTCGGGGCGGGAGGGAAGATCGGGGGTTGTGGATATCCCCTTTGAAAGCTTCATTGAAGGATTTACCGGAAGCGGAATAATACGGGCGGGTTATCAAAATTATAAGATTAAGACACTAAGGCAGCATTTGTACCCGTTTGTTTATGACAAAAATTCTTTTTGCTGCGATGACTATGTCCGTTTTGAAACGCTCGAAACTGACGCAGCGGTCTTGTTTGAAAATCTTGGGCTTGCAAGGCCGGTATTCCGTAAAGTCAAAGTGTCCGGTTCGGCATCACAACCGCCGCATGCATATAGGGATTATTATGATGACTATTCCAGGATGCGTGTGTTTAAGGCGGCGGAGCGGTTTATTAAAGACTTCGGGTATGAATTTTGACGACTTCGGAAGTATTGCAGCCTGACGGTTGCAAAAACGCCGGCACCGTGTTTGTGATATCAGTATAAGGATATTATGGTGCCTGAACGGAAATCAGTATTTTTCGTCATTGTTTGTGACTTTTCGTGGACTCGCCATGCCAGATTCAGACATTGTATTTTCTTACCGGGGATACCGTATTGTTTCCTCGCAGGATAATCAGGCAGCAAGAATGCTTGTTGACCGCGTATTGTCGGATGAAATTGAAACTTTGGAGATATACAGGGACAACCGGAATTCATTCACCGCAAAATGCGCTTTTGGATCCCGGGAGGCTGTCATCAAGATTCCCCGGGGGAAAAACCGCAAAAGAATGGCGCGTTTTTTTACGTTGCTCCGGAGCAGCGAGCCGATTCGCCGGTATAAAGATATGAATACGTTGCGCAGGCTTGGCATAAACGGTCCCATGCCGGTTCTGGCCGCGGAAAAGCGGTTTTTCGGGATGGTGGTCGACAGCTTTCTGATCTATTGGTTCATCGAGGGAAGAGTGCCCGAAAGTGGTGACGAACGCGCCGTTTTGGAAGAAGTCCGAAGGCTTCATCGCATGGGGTATACACGCAAGGATTCCAAGCCGGAAAATTTTCTGGTTGCAGGCAGGGACGCGTATTTAATTGATTTTAAGCTGAAAAGGCCGGCTCTGTTCAAAAAAACAAGAATCAATATGGAACTTGCCTGGCTTGTTCGGAGAATGCCGGATGCTTTCAATCATATCGGAAAGCATGAACGCGGCAGCTTTCTTTTTCGATTCGGCAGCTTGCTGGATAAGGTGTTTTTGATCGCAAGGACATGGAGAAAAAAAGCAAGAAGGTCCTTATTCGGACCCTCCGCCAACACGGGAAAATGAAAGACGATAGTGGGAATGGGCCTGAAATTTACGATCGCAATAATTCTATGCGTAAGGGAAAACCGCTCGTGAGCGAAAAGCCGAAGTTTGAATGGATTTTTTATGACCCGCAATACGAAACCGAGGGGTTCATTGGTTTTTTAAACCGGGAAACCAGTACCGCAATCACCAGAAACCGAGAAGAAAGGCATCAGCTGCGATTCAGGGAATATAACGGGAGAAGCTACGTTATAAAACGGTTTTCGCCATCGGATAACAAACGGTTCGGGCACAGGTTGGATCTTGCATTAAAAAGCCTGTTCAGTTCGGGGGCCAAAAGAAGTTATCGCGGGGCTGTATGGCTCTGGGAAGCAGGGATTCCAACGATACGTCCCGTTGCTTTTTCTTCGTGCGGGAGCGGTTTTTCACAGGTCGGGTATTTCATCTACGAGGCGATCGAAGAGGGGGTACGCGTAAGCTCCCTGATCGGGGAGATGGAGGAAGATGACCCCGAACGATACCGGCTGATAGAGCAAATGGCGATCATCACGCGCCGGGTTCATGATGCCGGTTATCGTCATACCGATATTGTGGGGCATAATTTCCTCCTGGTGCGGAAGGATGACGGTGAGACAATGTATCTGATCGACACCGACAAAACCAAAAAAGCATTTATTATTTCAAGAATTCCATTTTTCAAAAGATTTTTTGATATTCGATGCCTGCGCCGTCTAAGGATTGACAATGATGGAATTCGCCATTTCTTGAGGTCCTACGAAAGGGGAAAACTCAGGAAAAGGGATTTGAGAATATTTGCTTTCTGGCTTTCGGGCGGATTCAATCCAAGAAAACGAGCCGACATGAAAAAAAGGCTTCCGGAACGAATGCGGAAAATATACAAGGAGGATGCTTGAAATGCCGCCGCCTTTTGACAGGCTTGTAAAAAGCCGCGATCCGACGGATTTTAAAAAAGTCCAATATCTGCGTTACGCGCGATATCTCAGGATTTGCGGCTTACGCCTTGTAAACATACACGTACGCCAAATACTCTGTATTCTTCGAAATCGCGCAAGCCTTGATCTTGAACTTTTTACAAAGCCGACAGATCGAGACTTTTACGAGTGCATCAAATTTAAGGCTGACACAGAAATTGGCGAAAAAGACGGCTTCCGTTCAGCCACTGTTTATAAACAGTATTAATCATTTACCACTATCAGAAAAGGGCTTGTTGATGAACCCGCTTGCATCCCATTTGAACGAATTGATCGAAGAAGCAAACCCCCGTGTTTTTGAGATGCTCTCGGATATCGGGAAGAACCTGTTTTTTCCCAAGGGGATATTGTCCCAGAGCGCCGAGGCAAAGGAAAAAGCACACCGGTTGAACGCCACCATTGGAATCGCAAAGGAAAAGGGCCGGCCGATGGTGCTTCAGTCGATTGTCGATTCCATTACCGGCATCATGCCTGAAGAATCATTGACCTATGCACCGTCATACGGTTTGCCGGAGCTGCGTTCGGTGTGGCGCGACGCCTTGTTCAAAAAGAATCCGTCCATGGAGGGTAGAGCCGTCAGCCTGCCGGTGGTGACCAACGGCATCACCCATGGTATCAGCGTTTTCGCCGATGTCTGGATCGATCCCGGCGACGTGGTATTGCTGCCCGATATGATGTGGGGCAACTACAACATGATCCTTTCGGTCCGGAAAAAAGCCGTCATTCGCCAGTACAACCTGTTCACCGAAGACGGCGGATACGATGTGGACGCGCTTGCCGAAAGCCTCCGGCACGAGGCGGCAATCAACGACAAGGTCACTGTGCTGCTCAACTTTCCCCAGAATCCCAGCGGATACACGGTTACCGAAGAGGAGGCCGAGCGGATTGCTGATGTGCTTACCGGGACGGCGCAGGATGGTACCAATTTGGTCGTGGTGTGCGACGATGCGTATTTCGGGCTGGTTTACGAAAACGGGATTTTGCGTGAGTCGATTTTCTCCCGCCTGGTTGGTCGGCATGAGCGGCTGCTGGCCGTGAAGCTCGACGGCGCCACCAAGGAGGACTATGTATGGGGCCTGCGGGTTGGTTTTATAACCTACGGGTGTGAAGCCGGCGGCGATCCGGCGCTGTTTTACGATGCGCTGGAACGGAAAACCGCCGGGTGTGTCCGGGGAAATATTTCCAACGCCAGTCACCTGAGCCAGTCGATTGTGCTTAAAGCGATGCGGGACCCGGACTATGAGGCTCAGAAGAAGGAAAAATACGAGTTGATGCGCAGACGGGCGGAAAAAATCAAGGCCGTGCTGGCCGATGAAAAATACGCATCCGCATGGGATGTGTATCCTTTTAACTCGGGATACTTCATGTGCATCCGGCTTAAGACTGTGGACGCAGAGAGATTGCGGATTCACCTGCTGGATGAGTACGGGGTGGGGCTTATCGCATTAGGGGAAACGGATCTGCGCGTGGCGTTTTCGTGTTTGGAGGAAGACGATGTGCAGGCGTTGTTTGATATTGTGTTGGCGGGTGTGCGGGATTTGGAGGGGTGAGGGATGATGCGCTTCGGGGCCTCGGCACATCCTATGGTGCCTCAACGTATCGCATGGGACGGTGCCGGGATTGAGGATATTGGACGCTTGAGAGGAAAAGGCCGTGGGGGGGTGCGGTGGGCGATGCAAGGGCCCGGTTCTTTTGTTCCAGAATGCGGTTCACGTCTTCGGGGGGGCGCCTGGAGAGGCCGATGTCCACGAGGGTGGCCGTGATGTTGCGGACCATGTAACGCAAAAAACCGTCGGCCGTGATGCGCAGTGAAACGATGACGCCATCCGATGCCCCGGCAAAGCGCATTGGGGGTTGGGGCGCATCCGGAAACGGTGCGGCGGGAATGTGTTGCCCGAAGGGCTCCGTTGTAAAGCATGCTTCCGAAACGCTTCGCACGGTGTGGGAGCGGGGGCTTCCCGTGTTTTCGAACCCCTTGAAATCATGGGTTCCCGTGAGGTGTCTGGCGGCTTCTTCCATGGCGGACAGATCCAGGGGCTTTTTGACGTGCCAGCAGTACGTACGGCCAATCGCCGGGGCCAGGGGGCGATTGAGGATCCGGTAGATGTAGGTTTTCGCGGTGGCGTCGAACCGCGGATGAAAGGATTCATGAACCGCTTCACACGAGTGGATCACGATATCGCCGGGCAAAAGGCTGTTCAGCCCGGAGAAGAACGCTTCGGCCGAAAGCCGGGTGTCGCACCGGAACGCGGCCACCTGGCCCAGGGCGTGAACGCCGGCGTCGGTGCGGCCGGATCCGGTTACGCGGACCCGGCTTCGGGTCATCGTTGAAATCGCCTGTTCAATCGTTTTCTGTACCGTCCGTCCCGCCGCCTGGATCTGCCACCCATTGAAATCCGTCCCGTCGTATTCGATTGTCAGCTTGAAGTTTTTCATGGTGGGGTATATTATTCAATTCACCACTCTCTCCGCAACAATTTTCCGCCGGGCAAGCTGGATGTTTTTCCCCGGTGAAAGGAAAGAAACATGAATCACGCCGTAAAGGGCTTTCTCGCCGCCGGCATCGCGGCCGGGATCAAGAAAAACGGACAGATGGATTTAGGCCTGCTGGTGAGCGAGCGTCCGGCCGTCGCGGCCGGGATGTTCACGAATAACCGCGTTACGGCGGCCTGCGTCCGGCTGGACCGGGAACGCCTTGCCGCATCCGGCACCTGCCGTGCGATTATCGTCAATTCCGGCAATGCAAACTGCTGCACCGGGGATGCGGGCATGAACGATGCCATTGCCATGGCAAAGGCGCCGGCCGGGGATCTGGGAATCGATGAAGAAGAGGTGCTCGTGGCCTCCACCGGCGTTATCGGCCAGAAGCTTCCCGTTGAAAAGGTGGAGGCAGCGGTTCCGGCGCTTACCCGGATGCTTTCCCCGGAAGATGGGCTTGCGGGATTTGCCCGGGCTATCATGACCACGGATACCGTACCCAAGGTGGTCACCCGAAAAGGGGAAATCGGCGGGATTTCCTACACGATAACCGGCATCGCCAAAGGGGCGGGCATGATCCGGCCGGACATGGCGACCATGCTCTGCTTTGCGGCAACGGATATCGGCATCGGGCGTGACGACCTCCGGCGCATCGTGGCTGAGGCCAACGAAAAATCCTTTAACCGCATCACCATTGATGGGGATACCAGCACCAACGATACCCTGCTGGTCCTGGCAAACGGCATGTCCGGTGCGAAAGTGCGGACGGATGACGATAAAATTACCTTCTCGGAGACCCTGGAAGCGGTGCTGGTGGCGCTTGCAAAGATGTGTGTCCGGGACGGGGAAGGGGCGACCAAGCTGGTTGAGATATCCGTTGTCAATGCCGCATCGCATGCGGATGCACGGCGGATCGCCGATACCGTGGCCAACTCGAACCTTGTTAAAACCGCGTTTTTCGGGCAGGATGCCAACTGGGGACGGATCTTTGCAGCCATGGGCCGGGCAGGCGTTGATTTCGATCCGGAGCGGGTCGATTTGTATTTTGGGGACGTTCTTTTGGTTGAAAACGGCCAGTACGTTGGCCGGGGGGCCGAAAACGCGGCAACGGAGGTCCTGAAGCAGCCGGAATTCAGCGTTCGTATCGACCTGAAAGCCGGCGTGGCGGAAGAGATCGCGTGGACCTGCGATTTTTCGGTTGAATACGTGAAAATCAATGCGGATTACCGGTCCTGATAGTGAAGCGATGTAAGCAGCGCATTCTGTGCCCCCGACAAAGCATCCTGGTTTTCGTTCGGGCGTGACGAACGCGGGAGATACCATGAGTAGCACGGATAGCGGAAACACCGGCAAACCCGGGGACACCGGGGAAAAAGCGGACCAAACCATCCGATTGCAGAAATTTCTGGCCAAAGCCGGCGTCTGCTCCCGCCGCGAGGGGGAACGCCTCATCGCGGCCGGACGCGTGCGGGTGAACGGATCCGTGGTAAGGGAAATGGGCACCCGCGTGGACCCGGAAGCCGACCGGGTGGAAGTCGACGGCCGGCCGATTGCCGTGAAAGAAAAGCCGGTTTATATCCTGCTCAACAAGCCTAAGGGATATATCAGCAGCTGCCGGCACGAGGGCGAGCCGATTGTTGTCGAACTGGTTCCCGTCCGGGAGCGGGTGTTCCCCGTTGGACGCCTGGACAAGGACTCAACCGGCCTTTTGCTTCTGACCAACGACGGCAGAATTCATCATCGGCTGGCGCACCCCTCCTTTGATCATGAAAAGGAATACGTGGTGGAAACCAGGCACGAAATCTCCGATGCCGCACTGAAGCAAATGGCCGGGGGGATCGAAATCGACGGGAAGCAAACCCGGCCGGCGGAAGTCCGGCGCGAATCGAAAAACCGGTTTCGGATCATCCTGCGCGAGGGGCGTAAGCGCCAGATCCGCCGCATGGTGGATGCCGTGGAAAACGAGGTCAAAAGCCTTCACCGGGTACGCATGGCCGGTCTTTCGATAGGCAGCCTGCCCGAAGGAAAGTGGCGATACCTCAAGGAGCGGGAGGTTCAGTCCCTTGCCGCCATAAAATAGCAGGCGAGTGAATAATGAAATCAAACCGAACCGAATCGATAAATAAGGAGGATTTTGAATATGGCGCATCGTCACGATCATGAAGACCATCATCATCACCACCACAAGCATGACAAGGAATCGGAGATGAGTTTTCCTGAAAAAATGGAAAAGCTCCTGAACCACTGGATCAAGCACAACAAGGATCACGTGGAGACATACCGGAAATGGGCGGACAAGGCCTTGGATGAAGGGATGACCGATATCGCCCGGTTAATCGAAGATGCAGCGGGAGTGAGCGAGAAGGTGGATGTGGCCCTGGAAAACGCCCTGGAGCGTTTAAAAAACCGGGAGTAAGGTGTCCGGTACGGGCCGGGCGGGTTTTCACAGGCGCTGGATCAGGTAGAGATATGCTGGCAGCCGGCAGAGACGCTTGAATTCGTTGAAGGTGTTGAGAAGCCTTTCTTTGGGGCCGATATTTTCCAGGGGGGAGAGGTAGATATCGCCCTTGGGGTAGAAGCGTTCCAGCCGGTTTCCGGTGAGATCCAGGATCGACGGAAGGTGCGTTTCCGGAAGATCAGCGCCGACGACGAAATTGGCGCTGACCTCGATTGACGGGTACGCGTGGTTGATTTCGATCATCCGGGAAAACGCGTCCCCGACTTTTTGGGCGCTGATGGGTTTTTGAAGAAGCGAAAGGGTTTCCGGGTCGCCGGATTCAAGGCCCACGTTGATGTGCGTGTAAAAGGGAAGGCCGTTTAATAGCGAAAAGACGGTATCGTCCGCCCTGAGGAGTGAATTCGCGCTTGCGAACAAAAAGAGCCGGGGGTCGGCCATTACCGATTGCCCGATATCCAATACGTCCCATGCCGTTTGCGCGGCAAAACCGATCCTTTCGGATCCGGCGAACAGCGCGTCATGCTCGCCCAGAAAGACCGAGTGGTAGTTGACCCGGTCGTCTCCGTAGAAATCCCGCAATGCATGGATCTGCCCAGTTATATCCTCCCGGCTCCGGACGCGGAATCCCCCGCCGGATTTCACCCGGCAGAATCCACAGTTGTACAGGCACCCGTCCGCTATTCTTAATGGGATGACGTCGTATTCCACGTGCCGTGTTTCAGGCGGCAGCACGGTGACCGGCCCGCCGATGATGCCGTGGAGTTCTTTCCCCCGTTTTTCGAGACGCCGGGGTGGCGTGCCGATAATCCGGCCGATCAATGCGGCCTGTTTTTCCGAAAGCCCGTTTCGGTCCATCCCGGGCAGTTTTTCCGCAAGTTCATGCCACGCCGCAAAAGCCTTTTTCACCTCCGGGGAGTCGAATTTCCCGTGGCCGAATATGGCGTTGGTCTGGTAGGGAAGGCAGGGGACATAATATTCCCCAGTGTAATTGTAGGCGCCGTTGTAGCCGCCCGCCGAAAAATAGGCCCAGTCATTGCCTGCGCTTCGCTTGAGCCACTCGGCGGTTTCGAGCCACCCGCCGGAGCGCCCCCGGATCGTTTTGATCTCCCCGTTCCGGTTATAGCCGAAAATATAGCCTTTTGTGCGGATTTCTCCGTACAGGCCGTAGCGGATGGGGTAGCTTACCTTTTGATACCGGGTTGCGCCTTGTATTTCGGGTTCGATTTCCATATTTTTAAATCGGGGGGCCGTCATGCGGTTGCGGGTTTTTTGCCTTTTTTACAGCAGGTTTTTCCGGCGGTGTTTCCGGCTGCCGCAAGGCTCCGGATAATATCACCGAAGCGGCACGGGTCGCTATTTTCCAGTACGAGGGTTGCGTGCATGTTGGGTTGGGCAGCGGGCGCATCGGCGTTGGAATCGGTTGCAATTCTTTGAATACGGTTTTTTCTGGCCGGCGTTCCGGTTCCGACGATTTCGACGGAATCGTTTTTGGCAATGCGGTTTTTGATCAGTGTTTCGATGGCCCGCTCAGAGGTTTTCCTGAGCACTTTGCCGATGTAACGGTGCTTGTCCGTTTTCGTCCTGCCGTCATAGGCTGGAGCGGGTCCGGATGGATCGCCCGTGTAAAAGCCCGTGGAATAGCCCCGGAAGTTGATGGTCTCCAGGCTTTCGCGCCAGGTTTCATCAACGCCGTAGGTTTTCGGATCCGCATAATACGCATCGATTGCGCGCCGATATGTCCCGACCGCGCAGGCCAGGTAGTTCAGCCCCTTCATCCGCCCTTCGATTTTAAGCGAAGCAATCCCGGTTTCGATCATTTCCGGGATGTAATCGATCATGCACAGGTCCCGGGCGCTGAAAAAATAGCTGCCGCGTCTGTCTTCTTCCACGGGCAGATAGCGTCCCGGACGGGTTTCCTCCTCAAGGCGGTACTTCCAGCGGCAGGCATGTGCGCATGCTCCCCGGTTTGCGTCCCGCCCCGCCAGGTAGTGGCTAAGCAGGCAGCGGCCGGAGTAGGCGACGCACATGGCGCCGTGGACGAAGGCCTCCACCTCGATGGGGACCGACTCGACGATTTCCCGGATCTCGGAAAGGGGGAGTTCGCGGGCCGCATTGATGCGCACGGCTCCCTGGGCCGCCCAGAAGGCGGCTGAGAGAACACTCGTGGTATTGGCCTGGGTGCTGATGTGCAACACCTGGTCCGGGGCCACTTCCCTGGCGGCCATGAAAATGCCGGGATCCGCTATGATGACGGCATCCGCGCCGGTTTGGACGACTTCCTCCAGATGCCGGTAGATAGCCGTTTTTTCGTTATTTCGGGCATACACGTTGCAGGCGGCGTAGACTTTGACGCCCCGCTCGTGGGCGTAAGCTGCCGCATCGGCCATTTCCGGGATCGTGAAATTGCCGCTATGGCTTCTGAGGCTGAAGTCTTTGCCGCCGATATAGACCGCGTCCGCCCCGAAATGGATGGCTGTTTCGAGCTTTTCAAAATTGCCCGCCGGTGCGAGCAGCTCCACCTTATTTGTCACGTGTGATGCCCTTGTAAACATACACGTACGCCAGGTACGCTGCATTCTTCGAAATCGCGCAAGCCTTGATCTTGAACTTTTTATAAAGCCGTCAGATCGAGACTTTTACGAGTGCATCTTCTTTGATTGGCATACAAAAAACCCGCCCCCGGCGTCAACATGGAATTGGCCGAAAGCGGGTTTAAAAGGTATACGTTATTACGGCATTATCCCCCTTGATCGCGCCAGCGTTCCGCTTGAAGGAAACAGGCTGCGGCCAATGGGTTAATATGCTTGTTGTTCGCTTTCCGGTTAATCGTTCCCCGGCCGTTTAGTTGCCCGTCACGCCTTCAAACCGGACACTCACATTCACGTTGATATTGAGCCCTTTTTCCGAAAGCCCCTTGAATAGCTGGGCCACGATCGTCTGCAATGCACCCTCGGAAAGCTTGGTTCCCGAAGTGGTCTTGGGAATTTTCCCTTGCCGCGCCGTAGCGGAAACGCCCGGCGGGCGACCGCGGGCGGCAGTGGTCCGGGCGGCCGGCCGCTTCAGGCGCGATGCCTTGACATGCCTTTTGAGATCCGGGTTCTTTTCAATGGCTTCTTCCAGGGTGAAGCGGTTCGGTCCGGTTTTCCGGGTGAGGTCGTAAATTTCTTCCGGCTCCAGCTCGAAAATTTCCGGCACCAGGTTGTACGTGTAGCCCCGCTGGGTCTTTTTTTTCTGGATGAAAAAACCCAGATCGCACTTGTCGCTGTTGCTGAGCTTTGCCAGGATGCTTGCAATGTCCTGAATTTTCATATCCCTTCCGGAGAGCTCGGAAACCTTTTCCGTGATTTCCGGGGATCTCAGGTCCCTGTTAAAGCGCAGGGTGTCAATGATATATTCGCTGTTTGTCTTCTTTTTGTCTTTCATGATGGCTCCTTGTATATGTACTTTTTATCGGTTTTGCAGCAGGCTCTGGTATGACGGCTGAAAGGATTTTCCTTTACAAAGAAGGAGAAGATACACTTTCAACAGAACTACTTAATATCCTTACTTGTAACAATATGCACAAATCGGTTTTTGTCAAATGGCATGAGCGCATTTACTATTCGTTTTTTTTAATTTTTTTTCCGGTTCAGAAGATGCCGGAGCATCGATGAATCAAGTATCTTCTTATGGGTTGACATTCCGGCTGACTGGAGAGTATGTAGAACCTATCTCAAAATTGTCTTTCGACCCAATATATTTGTTGGCGTCGTATTTCAAATCGACGAAATACGCCGGTATGTCTGCGGTTTGAAATAAGACGCCGCCGCGATCTTGAACCGAAATCCGAGTTTTGAGATGGGCTCTATTGTCTTAGCGAAAATCGTCTTTTCCGCTCGTTCAAAAAAGACTACGAATCTACAGCCCGGAGCATTCATGATGAACCAATACCTGGAAACATTGGATATATTCCGTGGTATTTCGGAAAATCCCTATGAATATGGAAAATCCATCAAGGAAGTTGCCGGAAAGCCGGTAATCGGATATTTCTGCACCTACGCGCCAGAGGAGTTGATTCATGCTGCCGGCGCACTTCCTTTTCGTATATTGGGTACTACCGGCGCCATTGAAAGGGCCGAGTCCCACCTGCAATCCTACTGCTGCGCGCTGGTCCGGGGAGGGCTCGAGGATGCGCTCACCGGAAGGCTCGGTTTTTTAGACGGCGCCGTATTCCCTCACACATGCGATTCCATACAGCGGCTTTCCGATATCTGGCGGCTGAATGCAGGCTTCGGCATACACATCGACGCGGTGCTGCCCGTGAAGCTCAATGCGCCTAGCGCCCATAAATACATGGCCGACGTTCTGCACAAAGCGGTGCGGGACCTTGAACATGCATTGGGAAAAACGATCACGGAAGAGGCAATCGCCGCATCGGTTTCCGTTTACAACCGGATGCGGCGGAGCCTGTTGTCGCTGTATTCCATGATCGACCGGAATCCTGGGGTCATGGCGCCCGATGCCATGTATCATATCCTGCGGGCGGTCATGGTAATGGAACGGGAGGATGCGGCATCCAGGCTTGAAGCATTGGTGCGGGTTCTTGAAGAAAACGCGGCGCCGGCCGAAAAGTCGGACCGGAAGCGGATACTGCTTGCCGGCGGCATATGCTCTCATCCCGATATTTGCCGGATTCTTCACGAGTCGGGCGCCGACGTTGTATCCGACGACCTGTGCACGGGGCTCCGGTATGCGGACGGACTGATCGACGAAACGGAACGCCCCGTCGAGGCCCTTGCCAAGCGAAACCTGGGGCGAATGGTATGCCCGGCAAAACATTTGTCCGTAACCGCAAGGGGGGAGAACCTGTTTGCCGAGGTGACCCGGAAGCGGGTCGACGGCGTGATTTTTCTTCAGTTGAAATTCTGCGATCCCCACGCTTTCGATTACCCCTATCTGAAAGACCGCCTTCACCGGGAAAACGTTGCCTCCATGCTCCTTGAAATCGATCAGCAGCCTCCACCCGAAGGCCAGCTTAGGACCCGATTTGAAACGTTCGTGGAAATGCTTTAGGTTTTAAGAGGAAAGGCCATGTCCGATCACAGCAAAGTCAATGCGGATGCTGGAAAAGACCCCGGGAAAATTCGCTCTGTTTCCCGGTTGAAGGAAATCATGACCCATTATTACATTGATGCCAAGACCGCCCGGGACAACTCGAAAAAAGTTGCCTGGATCACCAGCGGCGGCCCGGTGGAGCCCCTGATCGCCATGGACGTGATTCCCGTTTATCCGGAAAACCACGGCGCCATGGTGGGGGCGTCCAAGATGGGGGTCGATCTCTGCCGGCAGGCCGAGGTAATGGGGTATTCTCCGGATCTGTGCTCCTACGCGCGGGCGGATATCGCCTGCGCCGTCACCCAGGGCGGCCCTATCGGCGGGTTGCCCGAGCCGGATTTCCTGGTTTGTTGCAACAATATCTGCGGTACCGTACTCAAGTGGTACGAGGTGGCCGCGCGCCATTTCAAGGTGCCGCTGTTCATCCTCGATACCCCCTTTATTCACGGGGAGATGACCGAAGAAGCCCGCCGGTACGTCATGAGCCAGGTGGAGGAATACATCGGGTTTCTGGAAAAGCAGTGCGGCCGGAAAATGGACTACGACCGCATGGACGAGGTGGGCCGGTTGTCGGTGGAAGGGCTCAGGCTGTGGCAGGCCGTTTTGGATACCGCTGCCCATAAGCCGTCGCCCATTACCGCATTCGACGCTTTTTTCCACCTGGCGCTGATCGTTACCCTGCGGGGGACGCAGGTGGCTGTCGATTATTACAAGGAACTGCTCGACGAAATGCATGAGCGGCTCGAACAGGGGATCGCCGTGGTGCCCGGCGAGAAGTACCGTCTGCTGTGGGATAACCTGCCGGTCTGGTACCGCACCAATTGGCTTTCCGAGAAATTTGCATCCCACCATGCCTGCCTCGTGGCGGACACCTATACGTCCGCCTGGAGCGGCATTCTGCCGCTCATTGACGAAAACAGGTTTCTGGAGTCCATGAGCGTCTCCTATTCCAGCGTATACATCAACATTTCCCACGACCGGATGATCGACAAGCTGCGGGAGATGATCGAAAAATACGACGCCGACGGGCTGGTGATGCATTCCAATCGGAGCTGCAAGCCGTATTCGCTGGGTCAGTACGACTTGCAGAAGATGGTGATGGACCAGTTGGGGATTCCTTCGCTCATCATCGAGGCCGACATGGTCGATGAACGCCACTTTGCCGAAAGCCAGATCGAAACCCGGATCGATGCGTTCATGGAGACCCTTTGATCTGAGTCAATCTGTGTTATCCGTGGGCTGTGTTTTTCGCTTTTTAACATTTGACGGCTTCGTAAACAGTCCTGAAACCGATATGATCGCCGAATAATAAAAAAAATAACTACTTGGTTTTATTTAATACTTAATCACTTAAAACTTAACGCTGCCCGTAAAAAACGACTTTTTACGGGTGCATCAACATCTTTTTGGCCCACAGATCACACAGATTGACACAGATAAAAATCAACTGACCTGAAGCAGTCATTATTTAACAGGATCGTATAGATGGATACGGGTACAGGCAATATCACGGCGGGAATCGATATCGGCTCCATTACCGCCAAGGCGGTTTTACTGAGAAACGGCGAGATTGCCGGCACCTGCGTACGCTTCACGGGTTACAATGCGAAAAACGCGGGCCGCGCGGTGTTCGATGAACTGCTAAAAGAAGCGGGTATTGCCAAAGAGCACGTTTCGGTGGTTGTTTCCACGGGCTACGGGAGAAAAGCGGTCGATTTCGCGGACAAAGCCATTACCGAAATCACCTGCCACGGGGCGGGGGCATGGTTCATGGACCCGGAGGTCCGGTTTGTCATCGACGTGGGCGGACAGGATTCGAAAGTGATGCGCCTGGATGAAAACGGCAAGGTGGTCGATTTCGCCATGAACGACAAGTGCGCAGCTGGTACAGGGCGGTTCCTGGAGGTTATGGCCCGGGCAATGGAGGCGGATCTCGATGATTTCGGGGTGTTGTCCCTTTCCGGCGAACCGGCCCGGATCAGCAGCATTTGCACGGTGTTCGCCGAATCCGAGGTGATCTCCCTGATTGCGGCCGGGGCGTCCCGGGAAAATATCGTCTCCGGCATCCACGAGGCGGCCGCATCCAGGATTTCCGCCATGGCCAAGCGGGTAGGGGTGGCGGTGCCCGTGATGATGACGGGCGGCGTGGCAAAGAACCGGGGGATGATCGTGGCCCTGGAAAACAAGCTGGGGGTGTCCCTTATCGTATCGTCCTATGCCCAGGTGAACGGGGCCCTGGGCGCCGCTTTGCTGGCATCCCGCATGGGATAGGCCGCACCGCTGAGATCTTTGGGCGCGTGCATGCAGGGGGGTGGAATGCGATGATGCGGTGATGATTTTTGCCTCTTACGCCGGCCTGCCGGCGGTGTTGGCTGCTGTGTGCTTCCTTGTTGTGTACCCTCCTGTCATGTGCTACGATTGAAAGTGAATTCATCATCCGGCTCAACCTCAACCTGTTGATATCCATCGGTTGGTGCCCACTGGCCGGGTGATACCCATTTGCAATCGTGAAGGAGCATGGAGGGGGAACATGGATATCAGAAAGCGAAGGCAGGAAGTGGAAAACCAGCTTTCCCAGCTGCTCCGACAGGTGGAAAGCATGGATACGAAAATCCGCGCGTACCTGGCTGACCGGCAAAGCCAGCCTCACCCGAGACACGGCGATCTCGTCGAGAGAATCCGGCGGTTCCGGATCGATCCCGCCATCTCCACCAGGCAACTCGAAACGATGCTGGACAATCTCCAGTGGAAAGTCTACTACCACAACCGGGCATGGAATCAGCTGTGGGAAAACGCCGAAGTGAGGCGCAGAAATGAGCGGCAAAAAGAGTTTGCTGCAGAGCAAAAAGACAATAGCGGCAAGGATGGTGCCGCAAGGAGCGACCGGCCCGTTTACTCCGTGGATCGCTTGTGGGAGGTGCAGAAAGAAAAGCTGGGCAGTCTCGGGGAGAATAATGAGCCCGAGGTCAAGGATGATTTTGTTAAGCGGATCAAGCGGCGCTACGGACAGCTTGCTTCCGATAAAAAGGACAACGAGGAGATCTACATGACCTTTGACCGGGAGCAGAATCGCTGCACGCTGGAAAAACGAAAGCGTAAAGAGCCGGACTAAACGATCATTCGGGCCGCGAGTGCAAAGCGTTCAGGGCCCGGCGAAGGGTTTGCATGTCATCGGGCAGGGGGGCTTCACAGGTCATTTGTTTTCCGGTTTCCGGGTGGACAAACGTGATGGATGCGGCGTGGAGCATCTGGCGGCCGACGTTGTTGATCAGGGACGCCGTTTTATGGTCCGCTTTAGGGTCCAGGCCCGTGGCCCGGGCCGGGTTTCTGTATCCGTAGACGCTGTCGCCCACCACCGGATGGCCCGCCGCCGAAAGATGAACCCGGATCTGGTGCGTTCTGCCGGTTTTAATCGCCAGCCGCAGCAGGCAGATCTTCCCGTATCGCTCCACCACCTCCCAGGCGGTCTCCGCATCCCTTCCCGATTTTGGATCCTCTGTTACGGCCATTTTTTTCCGGTGCGTCCGGTGGCGTTCGATCCGGTAGGTGATCCGTCCGGTCCGGGCGGCAGAATCGATTCCGGCGGGATCCCTGCCGGCCGGATCGCCAAAAGCAAGCGCAAGATAGGATTTTTGGATTTGTCTGGATTTGAACTGTTTTGAAAGGATCCGGTGGGCGGATTCGGTCTTGGCGGCTACCAATACGCCCGAGGTGTCGCGGTCCAGCCGGTGAACGATGCCGGGGCGATCGGAAGGCCCTGCATGTTCGATTTCCGGGGCGTGGTGGCGCAGGCCGTGGACCAGGGTTCCCGCACTGTGCCCGGGGGCCGGATGGATAACCAGGCCGGCCGCCTTGTTGATGACGATAATGCTGTCATCCTCGTAAAGTATATCGAGTGCGATTGCTTCGGGTTCGGGCGGGCCAATACCAACGTCTTCGGCGGAGCGGGCGGGAATGTGTCCGGTGATACGTTCCCCTGGCCGTACGCGGTGGCCGGGCTTTGCGGGCCGATTATCAACCAGGATCCTGCCGTCGCGTATAAGCCTTGCCACGGCATTTCGGGAAAAAGACGGCATATGCCCGGACAATACCTGGTCAAGACGCATTCCGGCTTCTTCGTCCCCCGCAGGTACATCGACAAAAACCGTGTCCTCGAAAACCAAAATCTCCCCCGGGGCGGTTTTATCCGGTTTTTTCCCGATAGAATTATCCCGGGCCTCGAAGGGCTTGCCGGATGAATCACTACGCGGCGGGTTCCCCACCGTCGCCGTTCCCGTTGTTCCCGGTGAAAAACGCCTCGATGGACTCCCAGACCGCGCCTTCATCTTTTTTCAGTGCAGTGCAGAGCTCCCGCAAGAGCAGGCTTTTGGAGGTGTCCAGAAGCTTGCGCTCGCCGAAAGACAGATCCTTGGTGAGTTTCAGGCAGTAAAGGTCCCTGAATACCTCGGCGACATCGAACAGGGACCCGGACTTGATCTTGTCCATGTATTCCTTGTAGCGCCGGTTCCAGGTCTGGTTGTCATGGATGTCGTCCCTTGTTTCCTGAAGAACTTCGTATACGGCCGGAACTTCATTTTCCCCGATCACGCAGCGCAGTCCGACGGATTGGATGTTTGCAGTGGGAATCATGATCACCATCCCGTTGTCGATGATTTTCATGATGTAGAAATCGTGCTGGCCGCCGTTGATCATCCGGCTTTCCACTGATTCGATCCGACCGACGCCGTGCGCGGGGTAAACCGCCAGGTCGCCCGCCTGAAACCCAGCGGTGGACCGGTCGTTTGCGTGTGCTTTACCTGCCATTTTATTTCACCTGAAAAGTTGGTAAATGCAATATTTATTCCGAATAAAACAATATATCACTTTTTAAAGCGAAAAGCAAATAAAAAAGGGCCGGTGATATATTCACCGGCCCCGGCTCGGTTCCATGTCCTGCCGGTGCGAAAAAGCCCCGGCAGGACGGTTTGTTTTATAAGATGCCTGCAGGTATTAGATCAAAAACGGTACCAGCAGGAGCGCCACAACGTTGAGAACCTTGATCAACGGATTGATGGCGGGACCGGCGGTGTCTTTGTAGGGGTCGCCTACGGTGTCGCCGGTAACGGCTGCCTTGTGGGCTTCGCTGCCCTTGCCGCCGAAGTACCCGTCTTCGATGTACTTCTTCGCGTTGTCCCAAGCCGCACCACCAGTGGTCATGGAAATCGCCAGGAACAGACCGGTCACGATGGAGCCGATAAGCACGCCGCCCAGGGCGACAGGGCCGATCAGCAGGCCGACCAGGATCGGTGTGACGACCGGAATAAGCGCCGGAACGATCATTTCCTTAAGCGCGTGCTTGGTGACGATGTCAACGCATGCACCGTAGTCCGGCTTGGTGGTTCCTTCCATGATGCCGGGCATTTCGCGGAACTGCCGGCGGACTTCCTCGACAACCGCGCCGCCCGCACGTCCAACCGCCTGCATGGCGATGGATGCGAACAGGTAGGGAAGCAGACCACCGATGAAAAGGCCGATGATCACTTCAACGTTTCCGAGGCTGAAATCAAACTCGGCAACCGCATCGACGGCACCGCCGACGATTTCGAATTCCAGCACATACGCGGTGAAAAGAACCAGGGCGGCCAGACCGGCGGAGCCGATGGCGTATCCCTTGGTAACCGCCTTGGTGGTGTTGCCGACCGCGTCGAGCGGGTCGGTGACGGCGCGGACGGAGTCGTCCATTTCGGCCATTTCGGCAATGCCGCCGGCGTTGTCCGTGATTGGACCGTAGGCGTCAATGGCGATGACCATACCCGTCATGGACAGCAAGGATGTGGCTGCAATGGCGATGCCGTAGAGGCCCGCAAAACCGTAGGCCACGCCGATACCTGCGCAGATTGCGAGAACCGGCAATGCGGTCGCCTGCATGCTGATGCCGAGGCCCGCGATGATGTTCGTGCCATGGCCGGTGGTGGACGCTTCGGCCAGGTGCTTGACCGGGCCGTAGATGCCGGTGTAGTACTCGGTGATACCGACGATGAGAACGGTCAGTACGAGGCCGACCAGCGAAGCGTAGAACAGGTTGATTGCCGGGATTTCGCCGATCATGTCGACCTGGGTTACGGTAAAGATATAGAAACCAAGGGCCGCGATGATGGCGGATCCGAACATGCCCTTGTAGAGGGCGCCCATGATGTACTCATCCTTGCCCAGGCGGACAAAGAAGGTGGCGATAACGGACGCGATGATGGAGATCGCGCCGAGAACCAGCGGGTAGAAGACCGCCATGGACTCTCCCGGATAGAAAAGCGCACCAAGAAGCATGGATGCGACAACGGTGACCACGTAGGTTTCATAGAGGTCCGCCGCCATGCCGGCGCAGTCGCCGACGTTATCGCCGACGTTGTCAGCGATGGTTGCCGGGTTTCTCGGGTCGTCTTCGGGAATGCCCGCTTCCACTTTGCCCACCAGGTCAGCGCCGACGTCGGCTGCCTTGGTGAAGATACCGCCGCCGAGACGGGCGAAGATGGCGATGAGGCTGCCGCCGAAGCCCAGGGCTACCAGGGGCACGATGTGCGGCTTGCTTTCAATGACCTCCGCGTCGCCAAGCAGGAAAAAGAAATAGGCGGCGATGGAGGTCAGCGCGAGGCCCGCTACCAGAAGACCGGTCACGGAGCCGCCGCGGAATGCCATCTTGAGACCGGCTGCAAGGCCGTCCTTGGCCGCTTCCGCGGTCCGGACGTTTGCCAGAACCGATACGCGCATCCCGATGTAGCCGGCGAGATACGACGATACGGCGCCGATCAGAAAGCCGATCGCGGTTTTGACGCCGAGTGTCACCCACAAGACGATCAGGATGATACCGCCGACAATGACGATGGTTTTCATCTGGCGGTTGAGGTAGGCGATGGCGCCTTCCTCGATGGCCGATGCAATCTGGATCATCTTCTCGTTGCCCTTGGGCGCGCCTTTGATCATGATGGAGATGATCAGGGAATACGCGATCCCGATCACTCCGATGACCGTTGCTGCCAAGGGGATGTTTGCCATCAATGTTTCCATACTTCCTCCCTTAAAACGTTACGGTGATTAATTAATAGAACTCATACAATTATGACTCCCAGTACCACTTGCTTACTTTTGTGCCAGATCTGTAACGATGTATAGTGGCTGAACGAAAGCCGTCTTTTTCACCAATCTCTAATTCCGGCTCAAATTTGACGGCTTCGTAAAAGTCCGATATCTGCGTTACGCGCGATTTCCGAAGAAATTCACGTACGCTAAGTACTTTCAATTCTTCTAAAATCGCGCAAGCCTTGATTTTGGGCCTCTTACAAAGTCGTCGGGTTGCGAATTTTTACGAGGCCATCAAATTTGAATCCTCAAAATACGCCAGGTATTCCCGGGTTTAAAATTTTTGCCGTCCTTGACTTTGACGAAGAATCACGGTTTTCGTTCGGCCACTATATAGCTTATTACTGGTTCAAGCGGTTCATGGCCGCTGTAACGTCTTGTTCGAGGATGATTTTCACTGCTTCATGCGCCGCATCGATCATCGTATGAAAATCGTCCATTTCTCCGTGAGTAAACGTTCCCAGGACGAAGTCCGTAACATCCGGGCCCTGGCCGTCCGGTCCTGTGGGTTCGGGCCGCCCGATGCCAAGGCGGATCCGGGTGAATTCCCCGGTGCCGAAAGCATCCATGATGGATTTGATGCCCCTGTGGCCGCCATGCCCCCCCTTGGGTTTGATCCGGATTTTTCTCCTGCCGATGTCCAGGTCATCGTGGACAACGATGATCCGGTCCGTTTTGATGCCGAAATACCGGGCAAGCTGCCGCAGGGGCGGTCCGCTCCGGTTCATGTAGTCCATGGGCCGGGCCAGGATCACTTTCCGGCCGGCCACGCTCCCTCGGCCGAAGCGGGTTTTGAACATGGAACGATCGATGCCGATGCCGTGTTGTGCGCCGATATTTTCCACGGCCATAAACCCGATATTGTGGCGCGTGTTCGCGTATTTTTTGCCCGGGTTGCCAAGACCCGCGATGAGATGCGTGTCTTGTGCCGTCATACCGAATCGCCGGTGGAGTCGCTCCAAAAACCGGCTGAAAAAGCGTAATGAGGACAAGGCCGGGATGTCCCCTTATTCGGATTCACTCTCGGATTCGCCTTCTCCTTCGCCTTCTTCACCCGGCTCGCCTTCCTCTTCTTCCCCGGGCTCTTCTTCAGCTTCCATCTTCGGGCTGACCAGGGTCACAACCGTAAAATCGATATCATAGGGTATTTCCACATCGCCTTCCACATGGATTTCGCTGACGTGGATGGAATCTCCGATTTCCATGCCGGAAACATCGATGTCGATCTGTTCCGGTATGTTGGCCGGAAGGCAATACACTTCCAGCTCCCGGCGGATAATCTGGAGAATGCCGCCGTCTTCGACGCCCTTGGGATCTCCCACGGCGTTGATATACACCATGGTGGAAATTTTCTGATCCATACGGATTTCGATCAGATCAAGGTGAAGGAAATGATCCTTGACCGGATCGGTCTGCAGCTCCTTGACCATCACGGTTTTGTTGTACGGCTTGTCCCCCTTGATCTGGAGATTGATCAGGCCGCGGGAATACTGCGGGCTGTTGAACATCTTCTCCAGTTCGGAGGTGTCTATGGACAGTTTTATATTTTCGATTCCGGATCCGTATAGAATGCCGGGAATCCTGCCTTCCCTGCGGATTAAACGGGCCGCGCCCTTGCCGATTGCGTCCCGGTGTTGTGCTGTGAGTTTTGCGGTTTCCAAAGGATTTGCCTCCCTACAGTGTTGATATGTATCCGGTTTATATCCGGTATTGTTATACGAATAAGGATGTCACGGAGTCCCCCGTGTGACTCCTGATGATCGCCTCCCCGAACAGCCTCGCGATGGAGAGGGTTACGATCTTTTCACAGTGTCGCTTTGCTTCGGTCATGGAAATGGTGTCCGTGACCACGAGGCTCGTGATGCTTGATTGTTCGATCCGGTCGATGGCCGGGCCGGAAAGCACGGCATGGGTGCAGCAGGCGTGCACTTCCCGTGCGCCGCAGGACATGATCGAGTTGGCCGCTTCCGTGAGCGTGCCCGCCGTATCGACCATATCGTCGAGGATAACGACCTTTTTTTCCCTGACGTCTCCGATGACGGCCATCGCTTTGGCCTGGTTCGGTGAGGACCGGCGCTTGTCCACGATGGCAAGGCCCGCGTTGAGGCGCTTGGCAAAAGCACGGGCCCGCTCCACGCCCCCTGCGTCCGGCGATACGATGACCAGCTCCCCGCCGAAGGTTCTTAGCATGTAATCGATGAGCACAGGCGCTGCGAACAGGTTGTCCACGGGAATGTCGAAAAACCCCTGGATCTGCCCTGCATGGAGATCCATGGTGATGATGCGGTTTGCGCCCGCCGTGGTGAGAAGATTGGCCACGAGCTTGGCGCTGATGGGGACACGGGGCGCGACTTTCTTGTCCTGCCTTGCGTATCCGAAATAGGGAATTACCGCCGTGATGCGCCGTGCGGAACTGCGCTTGAAAGCGTCCACCAGGAGGAGCAGCTCCACCAGGTTGTCGTTTACGGGATAAGACGTGGGCTGAACGACGAAAACATCCTTTGCGCGGACATTGTCGTCGATTTCGATCTGAACTTCTCCGTCGGAGAATCGTTTGACTTTCGCGTTGCCCAGCGGCTGCCCGAGATACTCGCTGACAGCCTGTGCAAGCAATGGGTTGGCATTGCCTGAAAATATGATATATCCGTTGTTGTTTTCCATTGCAGCAGCCGTTTCAGGTTTGGTCGGGTTCGCTGGATCGGTTTACGGGTTACGGTTGCGCTCGCCTTTACTGTTCAGGCATCCGGATGTGGACAACCGGATATAGTTTGCCGGGTATAGTCAACCGGGTTATCGTATCCACGGAAGCTTTAAATGGCTGGGGCGGGAGGATTCGAACCTCCGAATGCAGGAACCAAAATCCTGTGTCTTGCCGCTTGACGACGCCCCAGCAGGAGGCTTCTATACCAGCATCCGCGTGTAAAACACCCGCCAGCCGGGTTCCCCGGATCCACCCGGTTTATCGGACAGGCGATGAAAAGCGTCCGATGCCGTCTTTTCATCCTTGTAAAGGCCGAATACCGTTGACCCGCTGCCGGACAGAAGTGCACCGGAAGCCCCGGTTACGATCAGCCTGGCTTTAGCCGTTTCCGCCGGGGGGCACAGTTCGAATGCCGGCGGCTCCAGTGCATTGAAAAGGAACCGTTCCACATTCGTATCCCGGTCCGGCTTGAAAATACTTTTTTTAGGAATTTTTTCGGATTTTGTCAATCCTAATTTCAAGTTTTTATAGACGTCGCGCGTGGCCAGCGGCTGTCCCGGGTAGATCAGGATCAGCGGATGCGACTGGAGGTGAGAAACGGGTTCCAGGATATCGCCGATGCCCGTTGCAAGGGCGGGTTTTCCCAGGAGGAAGAAGGGGACGTCCGCGCCCGCGGACACGGCGATTTCGTGGAGCTTGGCGGAGGGAAGGGGCCGGCCGAAATGGTCGTTGAGGCTTCGGAGCACGGCTGCGGCGTTGCTGGAGCCGCCTCCAAGGCCCGCGCCGACGGGGATGTTTTTCCGGATCCGGACCGAAACGCCGCTGCCGGGCCGGCCGGCTGCTTCGAAAAACCGGACGGCGGCAACGTGGGCGATATTGTCCGGGCCTTCCGGAATACCCGGATGGTCGCAGGTTACCCGGATATCAGGTGTTTCAAACGAAATATCCAGAATATCGCAAAGCCCGATCGGGCACATGAGCGTGACCAGCTCATGATACCCGTCGGGCCGTTTGCCTGTGATATCAAGATAAAGATTGATCTTTGCATGCGCCTGGATTTTCATTCGAAAATCCTACATTTCGATGCGTACGATCAGAATCCCCTCGCCGGGCCGGACGATGAAGAAACGAAGCAGGTCGCCTTTTTCCGCATTGCCGATGATCCGCTCGTAGTCCTCCAATGAGTCGACCGCCTGCCGGTTGATTTCGCGGATGATGTCTCCCCGGCCGAATCCCGCCTCGAACCCTTTCGAACCCCGCTCCACGCCTGCGACGAGGACGCCATTCGTATCGTCCATGTTCAGCCGGTCGGCGATCTCGCTGTCGATATCCACGACCTCGAGGCCGAGTTCGTCGGCCGCCGGTTCTTCAGGGGACGGGCGCTGGCTCGGATCGCCCGCAAGGCGTTCTTCGTCGCGTTTGTCCACAGTGACTGCGATTTCCATGGCTTCGCCGTCCCGGATAATGCCGAGCACGGCTTCATCACCCGGCATGACATCGGCCACGGCGCGGGAAAGCTCCCGGGGGGAGTTGACGGGGTTGCCGTTTACTTCCGTGACGATATCGCCTTCCCGGACTCCGGCCTTTTCCGCCGGGTCATCGTCGAAAACGTCCGTAATCAGAACGCCCCCGTCGACCTCGTAATATTCCCGGAGATCCCGGTCGAGCGCCTGGATGCCGACGCCGATCCATCCGCGCGTAACCTCGCCGGTTTCCTTGAGCTGATCGATGATACGGACGGCCATGGACGCCGGAATGGCAAATCCGATGCCGTCGCCGCCCGCCACGATGGCGGTGTTGATGCCGATCACGCGGCCCGCCATGTCAATGAGGGGTCCGCCTGAATTTCCGGGGTTGATGGACGCATCCGTTTGAATGAAATCATCATAGGCGCCGGCTCCGATCACGCGGCCCTTGGCGCTGACGATCCCCGCGGTGACCGTGTGGTCCAGGCCGAACGGATTGCCGATGGCAAGAACCCACTGACCGATGTCGAGGTTTTCGGAGTCGCCCAGCTCCAGGACGGGCAGGTCGATGTCGGCGTCGATCTTGATCAGCGCGATATCGGTGCCCGGGTCGGTTCCGATGAGCTCGGCGACGTATTCTTCGCCGTCCTTGAGCGTGACCCGGATTTCCTCCGCGTTTTCGATTACGTGATTGTTGGTGACGATATAGCCTTTCTCATCCAGGATGAACCCGGAGCCAAGGCTCTGGCGCTGAAACTGCCGGGGGTCTCTCTGGCCGAAAAAACGCTCGAAAAATTCCTCAAGGGGCATCTCCCGGCGCTGCTGGCCGGGACGATGGAAGAAATGAAAACCATCTCCTTCTTCCATCGATTGGGTGGTGGATATGTTAACGACCGCCGGGCTCGATTTTTTGGCAAGCTCCGTGAAGCTCTGCGGTACCATGGTCGGACCGCCCGGCGAAGCACCGGACGCCCCGGCGGATGAAGCACTGAAAAGTCCCGTCCCCGGTGCGGCGATGAGCAGGGCGATGAAAAGTACCTGAATCAATCGGCCCGGCTTTGTTCTGGCAATAAAAGACATAAATCCTCCCGGGCTTTTTATAAAGCCTTCAGATTTTGATTTTTTACGGATACATCAATGGGGGCCGGCTATTCCTTCAGCAACCCATTTCCTTAACATACAACAAGCGTAACTCATACAGGATATTTGTCAACAGCCGACGCTCTTCATCATTCAGGTTGCCCCGGGTTTTTTCCTCCAGCATGGCGATCACGTCGATGGTCTGCTTGGCAATGGGCAGGTTTTTCTGGGTTTCCTGTGAATAGGGGTCCGGCTCCTTACCGAGCTGTACCAGCGCCGAAGCGTTAAGGGACAGCAGGAAGGTCGTGAAATTGAGCTCCGGCATCAGGCATTTTTTCTGGTTGCTGGTAAAGTTCGGTTTTTGTCCGGTGTCAGTGCCCTGTGCGTTGGTCATGGGGTATACCTCCTTGCAAATCCGGGCGCCGGGTGCCCCGGTTTTATGGTTTGTTATTGCATGCTTTCACGTATTTCCCTGACGGTCGACTCCACGGTGTTCCTGATTTCTTCAAGCCGGCTGTCGGATAGCGCCTCGAAGCGCATGACAAGCGCCGGCTGGGTGTTGGACGCGCGGACAAGTCCCCACCCGTCTTCAAACACGATACGGACGCCGTCGATATCGATCACTTCGTGAGTTTCCCGCAGCACTGCGGTGGCTTTTTCCACCAGCTCGAATTTTTTGTCGTCGGCGCAGTCGACGCGGATTTCCGGGGTGCTGACGGTGGGGGGTATTCCCTCGAGCAGTTGTTTCAGGGTTTTGCCGGTTGCGGACAGGATTTCAAGCAGCCGGCACGACGCATAGATGGCGTCGTCGTAGCCGAGATACCGGTCCGCGAAAAACATGTGCCCGCTCATCTCGCCGGCAAGGGCCGCGTTCTCCTGCTTCATTTTTTCCTTGATGAGACTGTGGCCTGTCTTCCACATGACGGCGCGGCCTCCGTGTTTTTCGATATCGTCGTACATGGTCTTGGAGCACTTGACCTCGGAGATGAAGGCGGCCCCGGGCTTCCGGGAGAGGATCTCCCGGGCGAAGATGACCATGAGCATGTCGCCGTAGATGATATCCCCTTCGTTGTCCACCACTCCGATACGGTCGCCATCCCCGTCGTACCCGATGCCCACGTCCAGGTTATTTTCTTTGACCAGGGCGATGAGGTCCTTCATGTTTTTCAAAACGGTGGGGTCCGCCTCGTGGTTGGGAAAGCGTCCGTCCATGTCGCAAAAGATGTCGTGCACCTCGAAGCCGATTTCCCGAAGAAGGGGGACGGCCACGACGCCCGCGGTGCCGTTGCCCGCATCCACGCCGACTTTCACGGGCCGTCCCATGGCCCGGCCAATGGCGATGTTGCCCGCGATATGTTTTCTGTAATGGGAAACAACGTTCGTTTCCAGGATCTCCCCGTTTCCTTCCGAAAAATCTCCGCTTTCCATAAGCCTGCGGATTTCCTGGAGCTGTGCGCCGTGGACTGAGTCGGCCCCCTTGCAGATCTTGAAGCCGTTGTACTCCGGCGGGTTGTGGGATGCGGTGACCATGACGCCGCCGTCGGTCGCCAGGTGCCGGATGGTGAAATAGAGAACCGGCGTGGGGCAAACCCCGATGTCGATGACCCGGCAGCCTGCGGCGGCAAGACCTTCGGCCAGCTTCCCGGCGTAGGACGCCGACGTCAGGCGACAGTCCCGGCCCATTGCCAGGGTGGCCGCGCCGTGGCTTTTCATGTAGGTTCCCACGGCCTTTCCCAGTAGAAAAACGTCCGTTTCGGTGATATCCTGGCCTGCGATTCCCCGTATATCGTATTGTCTGAATGTTTCCGGATTCATCGGTTCTTTTTACCTCCTGTTTATCCCGGGCATACCGTGTGGTATTACCCTTTACAAAGCCGCCGGATCGAGACTTTTTACGCGTGTATCACCCTTTGACCACCGCGATGGGCCGCAGCTTCGCCACTTTTTTCGAGATCCCGGATCCGTGGGCGACATCGACCACCTCGCTTACATCTTTATACGCTTCGGGCATCTCCTCGGCCATGGTCAGTTTTCCGCTTGCGCGCACGAAGATGCCTTTTTCTTCGAGTTCCTCCCGGAGTTTCCGGCCCCTGGAGGCCTTTACGGCCGCCTTGCGGCTCATGATGCGACCGGCTCCGTGGCACGTGGAGCCATAGGTTTCGTTCATGGCGGTTTCGGTTCCGGCCAGAACAAAGGATGCCGTTCCCATATCGCCCGGGATCAGCACCGGTTGGCCCACCGGGCGGTACCGGTCGCAAAGCATTTCGTTTCCGGGGCCGAACGAGCGGGTCGCGCCCTTTCTGTGCACGCAGACCGTGCGGCTTCCGGTTTCGGTCCGGTGACGTTCGGTTTTAGCGATATTGTGGCATACGTCGTATATCAGGCGCATCCCCAGTTCCCGCGGACTGATCCGGAAGACGTCCATGATCACGTCGCGGGCCATGTGCATCAGTATTTGCCGGTTTGCCCAGGCTAAATTGGCCGCGCACGCCATGGCGTTGAAATACTGCTGACCGTCCGGCGAGCGGAACATGGCGCAGGCGAGCTGACGGTCCGGAAGCCGGATGCCGGGAGGCGGATTGCGGGTCATGCGGGCCAGAAAGTCATCGCAGACCTGGTGCCCAAGCCCCCGGGACCCGGTGTGAAGCATCACTGTCACAAGGCCTTCGGAAAGGCCGAATGCGTCCGCGGCTTCGGTGTCGTATACCGTTTCCACCAGACCGATTTCAATGAAGTGGTTTCCCGATCCAAGCGTTCCGAGCTGCGGGCGGCCCCGTTCGATAGCACGCGGGCTTACCGCCTCCGGATCCGCGTTGGTCATGCAACCGCCGTCCTCGATGCGCTCGATGTCGGATCCGTCGCCGTAGCCTTGGTCCACGGCCCACCGGCTGCCTTTTTTCAGCACTTTTTTCAGTTCGCTTGCGGTCAGCCGGATCGCTCCTTTCTGGCCCACGCCGGACGGGATGTGTTTCTGGAGAGCCACGGCCAGGGTTTCAAGGTCCGGCCGGACATCTTTTTCGGTCAGATTGGTACGGGAAAGGCGTACGCCGCAGTTGATGTCGTAGCCCACCCCCCCCGGGGAGATGATCCCTTCATCGCAGTCGAAGGCCGCAACCCCGCCGATGGGAAACCCGTAGCCCCAGTGGATGTCCGGCATGGCGAGAGCCGTGCCGATGATTCCGGGGAGCCGGGCCACGTTGGCCAGTTGTTCAAAAGCTTCTTCCTGCCGGACCGCTTCGATCAGGGCGGCGGAGGAATAAATCCTGGCCGGGACGTTCATGTCGCCGGTTTTTTTTATTTCCCAGCGGTATTCGTCTATTCGGGTAAGTTCCATTGTAATTTTCCGAATTCGTCAATCGGTTTGGCAGTGGTGCAGTAACTGTATGGAAACAAGTTGTTCCACCGCTTGCATCCGGGACTCGTTTTTTTTCGAAATCGCAATCGAAATCGAAATCGGCTTTTTTATTCGACGGCCCTCAACACCGCCTGACTTTGCAGGGATCAAGGAACTTGTTTGGATTTTTTTATGTTGATGCGGTTTCGATCCCGGTCCCGATCCCGATTGCGATTTCGATTTGGATTCGGAAACCCCAATATCCCGGTTAAATGGTTGTCGGCTTTGACCTTGATGAAAGATCCCGGCTTTCTTTCAGGCTCTATATATCAAAAATAATAGTAATCTCCAACCCGTCCGGCAAAACTTTGATGTCTCCGCCGGCATAGGTTACCGCCTTGATATCGTTGCGGACGGGATGCTTTTCCGGATCGAACGGCTCGCATCCGGCCAGGCCGCTCACGGCGTTACCATCCGCCGTGTCGACGGCGAACCATCGCACCAGCAGATTGCCGCCGGTAAAAAGAAAAAGCAGTTCGCGCAGCACATTGATCACCAGATCGGTTTTATCGATTCCGTCGGCTGCGACGATATTCACCGTCGTCACATCGATTGCTTCCGTGTCGGTGATCTGGGTAAACATTCCCCGGGCGGCTTCCGAAATAAGCACCGCAAAATCGGGCGCCCACACCCGGATGCCGGTATCGGCGGTATGGTCGATGACTTCAAATGGCATATTACGGCGTTTTATATATTTCTTTTCCCGTATCCTCTGTGTGATATCCGCCCAATTCCCGAACCCTTGCCTGAAAAGCCGCCGAACGGATCACCGAAAGCAGCAGTTCGATCTGCGGGGTACCGATGAATTTTTCCGGTATCACCAGATCGTAGGACTCGGTTGCAACGGGTATGAAATCGAGTCCCAGCGCCTTTGCCGCCGCGAAGATGCCAAGGCCCGCATCGGCGGTTTGGCCCAGCACGGCGACGGCAACCGCCATGTGTGTGAATTCCTCGTTTTCGTATCCCGCAACATCGCCGGGATCGATGGTTTCCTGCGCCATGTGATAGTCGAGCAGGATCCGTGTGCCCGAGCCCGCCTGGCGGTTGATGAAAGCCACGTCCTTTCTGGTCAGATCCCGGATGCCCCGGATACCCTTCGGGTTGCCGGGAGCGACGATAAGACCCTGTTCGCGCCGGAGCAGGTGGATCAGGCGGATGTGCGCGCCGGGGATGTACTGTTTGATGTACGATATATTGTAGGATCCGTCGGCGGTGTCGAGCAGGTGCGTCCCGGCGATGTGGCAGAGGTTTTTGCGCACCGCCGCAAGACCGCCCATGGAGCCGACATGGCTGGAGGAAAGGCTGTAGCGATGGCTTTCCGCTTTAATCATATCGGACAGGATGTCGATGGTGTTATCATGGCTGCCCACCGCTACGATGGTGTCGTCGATGGCGGCCTCGTCCCGGAGCAGTCGGGCGGTCACCGCTTCGTTTTCCCGGATTCCCTCGACATCCGCGGGCACCCGGATGACGCCGTCGGCCTCCGTGATGGACGTGATGGTTCCGGCACCCCGGGGCAGGGGTGTGGCGACGATCCGGTCTTCCACGCGGCCCAGCTTAACCCGTAGAAACTCCTCCATGCCGAGCCGGGAAGCCAGCTTTTTGGTGGGAAGGACCGATATTTTCTTTTCCGGGGGCATCCGCCGGTTTTGCATCGCATACAAAAGCGGCGCGATGAAATGCTCGAAGCATATGATCGCGGACACCGGGTATCCCGGTACGCCGAACACCGGGATAGTGCGCTTCTTTTCGCTCCGGGCCGGCATTTTTCCGATGATGGTCGGCTTGCCGGGCATGATGGTCACGCCGTGCACCAGGACCTCGCCGAGATCGGCGACGACCTTTCGGGTGTAATCCTCGCTGCCGGCGGACGAGCCGCCCAAAAGGAGGATCATGTCGAATCCGTCTTTGGCTTCTTCGGGTGCGGCATGCCGCTTGAGCGTTTCCCGGATGACGTCGGTGTCGTCAGCGATGATTTCGTGATGGGTCACTTCCGCGCCGGCCTGTTCGGCCATTTTGCCCAGTACGTGCGAATTGGACTCCACCACGCTGCCCCGGAAAAGCGCGGCTTCCGAAAGCCCGGACAGAGCAAGCAGCTCGTTTCCGGTGGGAAGAATCAGGATTTTCGGTTTTTCAAGCACGTTCACCCGGTCAATGCCGCCGGCAAGAAGCGCGCCTAAGCAATAGGGCGTAATCTCGTGGTGCCGGGGGAAAAGCAGCTCGGTTGCGACGATGTCCTCGCCCATGCGGCGGACGTTTTGCCAGGGAAAGGCCGGCGCCTCGATTTCTATGGTTTTTTCGTCCACCTCAACGACGTGCTCGATCATGATGACCGCGTTATAGTCGTCCGGCATGATATGGCCCGTGTTGATAAATACGGCCTCCGTGCCGATGGAAAGGGTCTTAGGGCGGGATTCGCTTGCCCCGTAGGTGGTTTCGGCCCGCACCGCGATCCCGTCCATGGCGGCTGCGTGAAAGGCGGGGGAGGAAAGTTTTGCAAAAACGGGCTCCGCGAGGATGCGACCTACCGCGTCCAAGGACGCCACCGCCAGTGCGTCATGTAATTTTCCGATATCCGCAAAGGCCTCGAACATGGCCTTTTTCGCCCCTTCCAGATCGTGCATTTGGAGATAGATGTTGCGGGAGGTGCTCATCGCATTTTTCCGTTTGATTATAAACAGGTTGCAGCGCATTCGGGCTTAGATTGGCTGACAATGTAAGGATTTTTCTTCATAGTTCAAGCTTGACGGCTTTGTAAAAGGTCCAATATCTTTGCCTGCGCGCGATTCCTCAGAATGTCACGTGCGCCAAGTACGCTGCATTCTGCTGAATTGCGCAAGCATTGGTATTGGACCTTTTACAAAGCCGTCAGATCGTGACTTTTTACGAGTGCATCAACGATCGGATTAGCGATTTTTTACGACCTTCAGGTGACTCCGGGTGATGATGCGGTTTTGCTTTCGATCCCGATTGCGATTGCGATTTCGTAACCCTGCTGTCGGATTCGACGGCGGGGGGGAACGCCAGATAAGCGTCATGTGGCAAAGGGGATCACCCTGACTTCCGTCCCTTTCAGGAGCCCCTCGGTATTCATCCCGATGCGGATCAGGCCGTCGGCCTCGAGCATGGGGCGGATCAGGCCGGACGGTCCCAGTACCGGCCGGGCGAGGTATGCCCCGTCTTGTTCCTCCACCCGAACGCGCACGTAGTCGATGCGTCCCTGTGCGGATGCGATGTTGCGCGTGAGAGTGGCGAAAAGGGCATGCTTTTCCCGCATGGGTTCGCCGTCCCCGCCAACCTGCCGGATGCAGGGGCGCACGAATACGTCGAAGATCACCATTGCCGAGGCAACATGGCCGGGAAGTCCCCATAAAATCTTGCTGCCGCATGTGGCGAGAATGGTGGGTTTTCCGGGTCGCACCGGCAGGCCGTGCGCCAGGATAAGGGCGTCGCCCAATGCCTCGATCACCTCGATGGTTAGATCGCGCGTTCCTACGGAGCTTCCGCCGGAAAGGATCACGATATCCGATTCCTCCAGGACCTTTTGAACGATATGGAAGAGTTCGTCGAAGCGGTCCGCCACGATACCGTAAGAACGGGGAATGCCGCCGCATCCGTGGATCGCGGCAGTGAGGGTATGGGTGTTGATATCCCGGATGCAGCCGGCTTCCGGCTTGGTGTCGGCCGGCACCACTTCGTCCCCCGTGGAAATGATGCCCACCACGGGTTTTTTGAAGACGGAAACGTTGCTTTGTCCCATTGCGGCGATGACCCCGATCTCGCTGGTCATCAGGCGCCGGCCCGGCGAAAGGATGTGCTCGTCTTTCCTGAAATCCTCGTCTTTTGTGATCACATGCGCACCGGGCGCCACCCGCCGGTAGACCTCGATGGTGGTTTCATCAAGCTCCGAGGTATGCTCGATCATTACCACGGCATCCGAGCCCGGCGGGAGCATGCCGCCGGTTGCGATGCGGGCGGCGCGGCCGGCCCGGACGGCGATGTCCGGCGTTTCGCCCATGGCGATGGATCCGATGATTTCCAGGTAGGCTGGATTCCCCTCGGATGCGCCGAAAGTGTCGGCGGCGCGCACGGCGTAGCCGTCCATGGTGGAGCGGTCGAATCCCGGAAGATCCATGTCCGCGGTGATTTCGGCGGCCAGCACACGCCCTGCTGCATCGGCGATGTCGATCGTCTCGGCATGGGTCGGGGAAAATCCCGAGATGTGCTCAAAAACCGTTTCCACCGGGGTTACGCTGAAGAATTCTTTTGTCATGGTTTTCTTGTCGTATCGGGTGTTCGTTTTGATCAGGCTTGACGGCTATTGGTTTTATCCTCTGTCGGGACAATTGAACAGCACATCCTATATTCCTGTCAGGCGATGTCTTCTTCGAACATCTCATTGTACAGGGTGCCTTCGGCAATGCGTGTGACCGGGCCGGACATGAAGATATCGTAATCCGGGCCGATGGTGATATCCAGGACGCCTCCGGGCATATGGACGGATACCTCCGGGGCGCAAAGCCCCAGACGGCGTGCCGCGGCCGCGGTGGCGGATGCGCTGGAGCCCGATGCCAGGGTGTAGCCCGCACCCCTTTCCCATATTTCGATTTCGATACGGTTTTCATCCGCAACCCGCGCGAACTGCACGTTGGTGCGACGGGGAAACATCGGGTGATTCTCGATTTTCGGACCCAGGGCCTTGACCCGGTTCGTGTCCAGGTTGTTCTCAAAGATGATGCAGTGAGGGTTTCCGATGGTGGCACAGCAGACGATCAGGCGCTCCCGGTCGATTTCCAGGGGTTCGTTCAGGACTTCGCGGGGATCTCCTTCCACCGGGATCTCCCGGCTGTCAAAACGTACCCGGCCCATCTCAACGGCGATGCTCCCGCCGCCCTCCCGTACACGGGCCGTTACGTTTCCGCCGGCGGTCGAAATCACAAAGGCTTCTTCCGAAACCGTTCCGCGATCATAGAGGTAGCGGGCGAAAATCCGAAGGCCGTTGCCGCTTTTTTCCGCCTCGCTCCCATCCGGGTTGAAGATGCGGACCGCGGGTGCGCTTGCCTGTCCTTTGTGAAACGGGCCCCACAAAATGCCGTCGGAGCCGATGCCGTAGCTGCGATGGCAGATGCGGCGGATGCGGTTTTCCGTGAGCTTTGCCGTTTCCCGTTCCGGGTCGATCACGATGTAATCGTTGCCCAGTCCGTGATATTTGCTGAAGATCATGCTTTTCGCGCCTTTTTTTTCCTGGTTTTTTCCGTCGCGGCTTCTTATTCCCGGAGGGCTTCCCGGAGCCGTTTGTATACGTCCCTTTTTTCGAGACTCATGCGGATTGCCGGCTGCAAAAGCGGCCTTTCGGCCTCGAAAGACCGGAGAAAATCCCGGATTTCATCTTCGCTGCCCACAGGGACCATCGGAGAGCCCATGGGGGTGATCGAAACGACAATGCGCTCGAAGATAAGCGGATGAATCTGCTCCAAGCGGTCGGTGTGCCGGATGAACCAATCCCACAGCAGACCCCTGGCGCGAGGGTTCGCGGCCATCCATGCCACCGGCAGGTGCATGTTGCGTTGGGGAATCTCCGTGAGGATGAACGCCAGGACCCTGGCGGTCGTGTCCGTCTGGGAGAAGCATCCCATGGCGCGGGCGGCGTTCTGGCGCTCCTGTTCGCTGTCGGCGGCTTCCAGCCGGTAGGCGAACCAGTCGAAGGCCCGCTCGTTTTCCAGGTATGCGCCCGCCTGAAGCGCGGCAAGGGCGATATCGGGGCTGACACTGTGCCCGGACAGAATCCGGTCGAACTGCTCCGCGCCTACCTGCCGGGCCCCGGCGGCGTCCACCAGCACGCCGTACCAGAGCATCTTGTTTTTAAGCCGGAGCATGCCGTGCGTGTCGGATTTGCGGGGCAAAAAACCAAAGCGGCCGGAGGTCTCTCCGATCCATCCGGCCAGTCTGGCGCCGGGATCATCGGAGAGCTGACGCTCGCCGCCTGTTTGTCCGATCCCGCCGCCCGGCCCGTTGTCCAGGCCATCATCGGCCCCGTCATCCACCTGAAGGAGCCGGAGAAGAAACAGTTGATCCAGTATAAACATCAGCGGAAGGGGGTCGGTTTCGTTTTCCAGGTGATCCAGGTCGGCAAGGAAGCCGGACGGGTGGATATCCCCCGCCATGGTGAGCGCAAAGCGGTCGCTTAGCAGGCCGAACCGGTCCGGGGCCGGCAACAGACCGCTTCGGGCCATAGCAAGCAGGTTTTGCCGGTTGGCCTCATCGGCGTAGCTGGAGCGGTAGAATCCCGTGAATCCGTCGTTGATGGTGTAGGCCCGGGTCCCGGGTTCGAGTTCGACTTCCGTTTTCTTTTGGTCGAAAGTCCGGGCCAGCACGGTTTGCTCCCCGTTTTCCCCGTAGAGGCGGATCACCATGGGAATCGGCCATACGGCGTCATTCGTGCCCCCAGGCATATTTCCGGACATATCCCCAGGGGTATCTCCAAGCACATCCCCGGCCAAAAAGGAAAACCGCCCCTGTTCGAGCAAAAGGGTGTCTTTCCGCCGGGATGCCGATACTATGGGGTGTCCGGCTTGAAGGACCCATTTTTCCATGATGGAGGAAACCGGTTTGTCCGAGGCATCTTCAAGCGCCCTCCATAGATCGGCGCTTTCGGCGCACCCGTAGGCGTGGCGTTCGATATAACGCGAAAGACCGTCGGAAAACGCCTCTTCTCCAACGAATCCGATGATCTGTCTCAGAAGGGATCCGCCCTTGGAGTAGATGACGGGTGCCGTGGAGTTGTTGATGACCACGTGATCCCCGCCGGGGATTTCGATGGGGATGGTATCGGTGAGGGCGTCGCGGTTCAGCGCCGTTTCGAGTTGTGTTTCGATGAAGTTGTCCCAGATGTTCCAGTCCGGATGATAATGGTCGATGGCGCCGTAGCCGAAATATGTTGCAAAGCTCTCGTTTAGCCACAAGTATTTCCAGTCCGACGGGGTGACCAGGTTCCCGAACCACTGGTGGGCCATTTCATGGGCGATCACCTCGCAGATGCGCTCTTCCCCCCCGGCATCGGTATGATCCGGATCAAACAGGAGAAGGTTCTCCCGGAAGGTGATGGCGCCCCAGTTTTCCATGGCTCCGAAGGCGAAATCGGGCACGGCCACCAAATCCACCTTGGGAAGCGGGTAGGCGCGCCGGTATTGTTTTTCGCAGTAGTGAAGCGATTTTCTGGCAAAGGCAAGCCCGTATCGGACACTTTCCTCCATTCCGGGAAGGATTGCTGCGCGCACCCGGCGGTCCAGGTCGTCGACTATGATTCTGAAATCCCCGATGCCGATAAACAGGAGATAGGTGGACATGGGCGGGGTCGGCTGAAAAACGATTTCCCTTTTGCCTTTTTCACGGTACTGCTCGCTGGCCGCCGGCATGTTGCTGATCACGGAAAGCGCTGCATTCACGGTGATCGAGAATTCAAAGCGGGCCTTGTGCACGGGCTGGTCATAACAGGGAAATACACGCCGGGCATCGCTTTCCTGGAACTGCGTCACGGCGATGACGCTGGTTTCCTTTCCCCGGCGGTAGGTGCTTTTGTACAAACCGGCCATTTTATCGGAGATTTCACCGTAGTAGTCGATTGCCAGCTCAAACGGGCCGGATACAGGCTCCGGCAGGAAGATGGTGAGGGTTTCTTCCCCGGGATCGACCTGAAAAGCCAGGGGTACCGCCCTGCTTTGGGTTTTAAGCGCACAGCGGGAGATCGAAAGGTCTATGCTGTTGAGCCGGACCGTGCCGGAAGGTGCTTCCGCGTTCAGCTCGATCGCCAGGCGGCCGGCAAAGCGGTAATGGATCGTGTCCGGCTCTATTTTGATCCGGTAGTTCACCGGACGGACTGCCGTATGGTCATTGTGGTGCATGGAAATCCTTTCCTTACTTTTATTCCTTTCACGCTTCGGTTTGACCGTTTACGCACTATATATGCATATTTCCTGACTATAACAAGTTTTTTTTGGGCTCGGATCCGTTGAAATATCCGAAATTAATAATGATGACTTCTTTAAAAGTCCAATATCATCGTCAGCACATCCTATGGCGCTGTGGCGGCGGGGGGAATGTTTTAGAAGCCTGTTTTTGAGGCCGAAAAGATGGTTCTAAGCATGAAAAAGGGGCAATATTGCAATCTATTTGTAATAATTTTAATTGGATGAGTTGGTCCAACCCCTAATTTTTTTGTTGCAAACGGGGGCGGAATTTTTTACAAGAAGTTCATGGGATACGTATTTAACGCGGATGACGCGCAGCATTACCAGAGATGGCTCTATGACGGGAAAAACCGGCGTGTACTGGCGCTGGAAACGGGACTCATGCGTTCCATGCTGCGGCCCGTGTTTGGGGAAAGCCTGCTTGATGTGGGGTGCGGCACGGGCGAGAGCATCCGGCCTTATCTCGGAAAGGGGATCAGCCTGACCGGCATTGATCCATCCGATGCCATGATCGGGGTTGCCAGGGAAAACCTGGGGCACAGGGTCGATTTTCACAAAGGATATGCAGAGGACCTGCCGTTTGAGGACAACGCATTCAACCATGTCAGCCTGTTTTTAACCCTTGAGTTTGTCGACGATCCGGTCGAAGCATTGTCAGAGGCCTGCCGGGTGGCCAAGGACAGCGTCTTTATCGGATTTCTCAACCGGCACTCGGCCTATGTCGCCAGGCTTCGGGCAAGGCGGTTCGTCCGGTCTTCCATTTATGACAACGCGCGGTTTTTCAGCATCGGGGAAGTGCGAAAGATTCTTTATTCCCTGCTCGGGCAGGTTCCCCTTTTCTGGCGGACCGTGCTTCAGCTTCCCTTTACAGCACCCGGCGTCTGCCACCGACTGGAGTCTTCGGGGTGTTTCGGGAAAAGCCCGTTCGGCGGCTTTGCGGGCATCCACGCCATTCCGGTCCCGAGATACACCGCAATGCCGCTTGCCCTGAAAACCATGGTCGAGCAGAACGTGGCGGCCGGCAACCGGGTGGCAAGCTGCAGCCGGTACCACAAGGAAAAAAAGCAGTCACGGACCGAAAATGCGAAGAATAATACCGCGTTCAAATAATTCCGGGGTTTCGCATTGACATTGCCCCCTGCTGATACAAAATTATGGAAATAAAAATCGAAAGTTTTTTCGAAACCGGTAATGATTGATGCACTCGTAAAAAGTCTCGATCCGACGGCTTTGTAAAAAGTTCAAGATCAAGGCTTGCGCAATTTCGAAGAATGCAGCGTGCTTGGCGTACGTGTATGTTTACAGGGCGTAAGCCGCAGATTCTGAGAAATTGCGCGTAACGCAGATATTGGACTTTTACGAAGCCGTCAATGATTCAATCCTGATGCAGTGTGTAATGCCATGGAAGCACTATTGTACGACAAGCTGGAAAAACAGGCGGTAATATGCCGGCTTTGCAACCACCGGTGCGCAATAAAAGACGGACGGAGAGGAATTTGCGGCGTAAGGGAAAACCGTGGGGGGCGTCTGGAGACGCATGTCTATGACAAGGTTGTGGCAAGAAACATCGATCCCATCGAAAAAAAGCCGTTGTTTCATTTTTATCCCGGAAGCCTCTCCTACTCCATCGGCACGGCGGGCTGCAATTTCCGCTGCCGCTTCTGCCAGAATGCGGATATCGCCCATATGGCCCAGGACGGGAAATCGGCGATCATGGGGCACGCGGTTGCCCCGCAGCAGATGGTGGAAGACGCATTGCGGGCCGGGTGCAAAAGCATCTCCTATACCTATACCGAGCCGACGGTTTTTTTTGAGCTGGCCCTGGATACCGCGCGATTGGCCCATGACAAAGGGCTGAAAAACGTTTTTGTCACCAACGGGTACATGAGCCGGGAGGCCCTGGAGATGGTCGCGCCGTTTCTGGACGCGGCCAATGTCGACCTGAAGGCTTTTACCGAGGAATTCTACGACACCCAGTGCGGCGCAAAACTTGCGCCCGTACTCGAAACGCTTCGCAGCATGCGGGCGCTGGGTATATTCATCGAGGTGACCACCCTGGTTATCCCCGGGGCAAACGACGGTGCCGAGGAACTCGGCAGCCTGGCGGAATTCATAGCGCAGGATCTCGGGGAGCACACCCCGTGGCATGTGAGCCGGTTTCATCCGACCTACCAGCTTACGGACCGGCCGGCAACCGACGTGTCAAAGTTGATGGAAGCCCGGCGGATCGGTTTTAAAAAGGGGCTTCGTTATGTCTATACGGGAAACGTGCCGGGCGCCGGCACCGAGAGCACCGCATGCCCGTCTTGCGGAAACGAGGTAATCGCCCGGCGGGGATTTTCGGTTTTGCAAAACCGTGTATCGAATGGCCGGTGTCCGGACTGTGGCGGGGAGGTTCATGGGTCCGGCCTTGGGTGAAAATGCAATCGGGGCCGTGGATGACTGGCGAAAAATCCTTTCGGACAGCGTGGTTTCGGCTGGCCAGCTGGAACGAAGCACCGGCGTTCCGGCGGATGTCGTGCAACCGGTTATTGATCGCTATCCCATGCGGATCAACCCGTATTTTCTTTCTTTGATCCGGTCGCCGCACGATCCGATCGGCCGGCAGGCGATACCCGATCCCGCAGAACTTGAAGAAAAAAGGGTTTCCAAAGACGTTTACGCGGACGACCCGTTTTGCGAAGAGGATCTTTCTCCGGTGGGCAGTTTGGTTCACCGCCATCCGGATCGTGTGCTTTTTCTCGTATCCGGTTTTTGCGCCGTTTACTGCCGTCATTGCATGCGCAAACGGAACGCCGGGCGCAAACAGGCAGTCAATATCGATGCCGTGCGCCGCGCGGTCGATTACATCAGCAGGGCAGGCCAGGTGCGGGAGGTGATTCTGTCCGGCGGCGATCCGCTTATGCTCCCGGATGCATTTCTGGAAGAGATCCTGGACCGGATGGCGGCGATACCCCATGTGAAGCGCCTGCGGATCCATACCCGGATCCCCGGCGTTCTTCCCGCGCGGATAACCCAGGGCCTCGTGGAAATACTGGGCCGCTTTTCTCCGCTGTTTATCAATATCCAGTTCAACCATCCCGCCGAACTGACCCGGGAGGCCGCAGACGCCTGCGGCATGATTGCGGATGCCGGCATCGTTTTAGGCAGCCAGAGCGTTTTGCTAAATGGGGTCAACGACGATGAAGACGTTCTGTCACAGCTCATGGAGAAGATGCTTTCACTCCGGGTTCGCCCCTATTACCTCCACCACCCGGATCCCGTGCGGGGGACAGCACATTTCGGAGTTTCGCTCGAAAGAGGGGTGGAAATCATGGGGAAATTGCGCGCAGGCTTGCCGGGCATGGCGATTCCGCACTACGTGGTTGACCTGCCGGGCGGGCAGGGCAAGGTTTCGGCGGAGGAAGTGCTCCGGAAAGGGGAACGCGGGGGATTATAGGTGCAACAGCCTATTGCTGCCGGCCTGGCCTTGAGTGTTCGCACTGCTCGGGCGGGGGTGGAGTGCCAAGGGCGGCCGGTCGTTTTACGGTAATGACCACCGGTTTGTATTTATCCGAGTTCCTCGCTTTTTTTTCCAGGAGCAAAATTATCCCGATGGCGATAAAAAACGATGAAAACCCGAGTACGGCAGCCCCGGCTGAAGCATCGATGCCGTATGCCGGGGCCAGCGCATTCCCGGTCACGGCGCCGGCAATCAGGACCCCAATGGGAAAAATATAGAGCAGAAAGGAAAGCTGCAGCAGGCGCAAGGCCCTGAAGTCGAGCAGAACCGTGTCTCCCGGATGCGCTCCTGCCGGGTTTAAGGCCCTGAACTCCATGTCCTTTCCTCCGCCCAGAGCATTGCAGAGGTTTTTTTCGGAGCAGGCGGCACAACCGTCTGTGCGCTGCGTCCGAACCATGGCGTATTCGCCCTCGATCCCGGTTACAATTGCCGTTTCCTTAGCCATAGCCTCTTATGATACCGCATACGCCCTGTCGCCCCGGGCTTTTTGATAAAGCCGCCAGCCATCACTTGTCTGCCTTCCGCTTACCCGGTCTTCTTCAACTCTCTTCGCCTGTGATCCGGCGTATAGCAGATGATGCCGCATTTCAGGCATCGGAATGCTTCGGTCCGCGCGGCTTCCTCCTCAAATCCAAGCTCGATCTCCGGGTGTCTGACCGGCACTTCCGATACGGCGCAGGTGGGCATGATGTTGCGCTTGATGGCTCCGACGTTTTCCAGTCCATCCACATCCTGCATGATCGTGTCGGCGGTGACCGCTTTTTCCGGCAGTGCGAGCGTCATGTTATTTATAAGCATGTGAACGGAAGCGGCCGAGCGTCTTCCGCCTGCGATGGCACGAATGGCAGCACTGTAGTCCGTTATCGGGCCTCCGGAGGTTAGCAGTCCCGTTTCCTCGCTGTAAAATGGGTTTTTGTAGGGCTGGAGCCCTTCCCACCGGACGGGTCCGGCGGATGGTCCGGCTGAGGATGCAGCAGCTGCTTCCTCTTGCCCCTGCTCGCCGGGCGCTTTTCTGAAAATCAGCTCCGGCAGGCGGCCGGTATCGATTACCAGGCTGCCCGCGTCTATCAGCTTGGACGAGCGTTCCTCGCGGTCTTCGTATCGGACCGCGCTCAGCAGGTTGTCCTCTCCGGCAAGCATCGAGACCGAAGCATTGCATACAATCTTTGCGCCGCTTTGCTCGAGTTGATCAAGGGCAACGTCATCGGCCTCCAGTTTCTCCCTGGAATCCGGGAATAAAAAGGTGACGCTGGATGCGCCGAGCTTTTTGCACATATCCGCTGCTGAAACCGCGATTTCGGCCCCCCCGGCAACGACAACACCGGAGTTGAGGCGGATTTTTGTGCTGCCCGCCATTCCGGCCTTCATGACGTCCACGAGAAGATGAACCCCCGGTACCGGCTCCTCGATTTCGGAGCCGAGCCTTTCCGCACGGCTGTCAAAACCGCCGGATGCCAGCAGAACGGCCTCGAATCCGTCATTGAGCAGAGATGAGACAGTAAAATGTTTTCCCAACACGGCATTGGTGACGATTTCGACTCCGATCTCCCGCACGCCCTCAATATCCCAGTCGAGCACATCGTGGGGCAGCCTGTAGCTGGCAATGGCTTTCCGGAGCAGTCCGCCTGGCCTGTCTTCGGCTTCGTATACGGTAGGAGAGTGTCCCAGGCGGGCGGCGAAGAATGCCGCAGAAAGCCCTTCCGCGCCGCCGCCCACCACGGCGATTTTCCGGTTCGTGGCGGGCGCCGTGAAGGGCTGGGAGCGTTTTTTGCTGTTCATTTCCATATCGGACGCGTAGCGCTTGAGAAAGTTGATGGCAACGGGCTCGTCCACCAGGTTGCGCCGGCATTCGTTTTCACAGGGTCTTGGGCAGATCCGGCCGATGACCGTGGGAAACGGATTGCGCTCCTTGATGATTTGGACGGCTTTTGACGGGTTGCCTTCGTCGATGTGACGGATGTATTCGCAGATATTGATGCCTGCGGGACATGCGCGCTGGCACGGGGTGGTACAGTCGTCGGTGACGTATTCCTGAAGGATCCGCCGTGTGACCGAGGAGAGCTTGATGATGTTTTTCGGGCAGACCCGTTCGCAGGTTCCGCAGCCGGTGCAGTTTTCCTCGATTACAACAGGAAGCCCGTTGTCTGACATGACGATGGCGTCAAAGGGACATGCCCGCATGCAGGATCCAAGACCCAGGCAGCCGACGTCGCATACTTTCATGCCGCCATAGAGAAAACTTGCCGCCTGGCAGTCGCTCAATCCCTTGTATTCGAATTTCCGGGCTGCTTCGGATACGCTGTAGGTGCATCCGGGCCGGGCAATATCGGGTTCTTTCGCTTCAATGGCCACCCCCATGACGGCGGCGATGGCTTCGGCAAGATCGCTGCCGCCTGCCACGCAGGCTCCGGGCGAGAGCTTGCCCTTGGCCATGGCTTCGGCGGAAGGACCGCATCCGGGGTACCCGCAGCCGCCGCAGTTGGCGCCGGGAAGAAGCCCTTCGATTTTTTCCACCGTTGGGTCTACGTAAACATAAAAGACTTTGGATGCCACGGCCAGGCCGGAACCGATGATGATTCCCAGGCCACCCATCATAAGGATTGCATCGATCATAGCTTACTCCAGAAAAGGTATTGGTTTGCAAGCATCAGTAGTTATTGCTCCGTGAATGCGCACCGATCCGCATCAACGCATCTAAGGTTAAAAATCAAGAATGTCCTATACCATGGTTTTTATCCCATGTCCAACTGAAAAACAGTCCCGTTGATCCTGAAAAACGTTCCCCTTCGCCGGCGGAAAAAAGCCCGAAATGCCGTCAGCTCACAATTTTTAAGAAGCCGACAGACTTGCCTTGCCGTACGGAAGATGGTATTCTTTATCAAAGCGTTCGTGCCCGATGTTGTCTAAATGATAGCTGGTTTGTCTATCAGGATACAGGAAAGGAAGAAATTGAAAAGAGGATTCGATCGCTCCGCATTTTATAAAAAAGATCCGGAACTGCTTGTGAAAGGCCTGTCCGGGGGCAGGAGGGCGAATGCGGATTTGTTTTATTTTCATTCCGGCGAAGGGGAGTGGGTGCTCAAGGATTTTTCTCCCTGCCCGCCATTGATACGCAAGACATGGGGCTGTTTGGCGATTCAACGGGAATACGAAACGCTTTTGCGCCTTCAGGGTATCAAAGGGGTGCCCGCTGACCCGTTCCGGCTGGATGCGTATGCCATGGGATACCGGTTTGTCCCGGGCCGCAATCTTCGGGATGTGGTAAACGATGATATACCGGACGATTTTTTCCCCCTTTTGGAAAAAACGGTTATGCAGATGCATGATCGCAACATCGTGCATCTTGATGTTCGCAACCACCGCAACGTGTTGGTGCAGGCCGGGGGAAACCCCGTGCTTCTCGACTTTCAGACCGGCTTGAACCTGCGGCGTGTTCCCCGCTATCTTCGGCAGCTTTTGAAAGACATCGATCTTTCCGGCGTTTACAAGCTCTGGAAAAAACGACGCCCCGAATTGTTTGACCGGCATCGGATGAAACACCTGGAGGCCGTTAACCGTAAGCGAACCGCCTGGTTTCTCCAAGGATATCCCATGGGGATCGGTAAAAATAAGAAATAAGCGCCGGCTGCCTATATTTTTTCCCCATGCTTGACCCCATGCTTGACGAAGACAAATGAAAGTGTCTATATATACCTTTTTCGAACACCTGTTTCACGAATATACCGACCCTGAATGATGAAAACCCGGAACCGCGGGGGTTTTTGTATACTCCCGCGATGCTGCCGGTCGAGGCAGTCGCTGAATGAGGAAAAACCCAATGACATCCTGCCTGAAGCAAGCCCAAGACAGTGCCGTTTTTCTCCTGGAGAGGACCGGAATCAAGCCCGTTTTGGGCCTGATGACCGGAACCGGGCTGGGCGGCAGCCTGTCCGGGCTGGAAACGGACTTCGCCATTGATTACGGGGAAATACCGGGGTTTCCGGTGTCCACCGTGGCGGGGCATGCAGGCCGCCTGCTGGCCGGCCGGCTCGGCGGAAAACCGGCAATCGCCATGGAAGGGCGCTTTCACCTCTACGAGGGATACACGCCGGCCGAAGTGACCTTCCCGGTGCGGGTGATGCAGGTCATGGGCGTAAAAACGCTTATCATCAGCAATGCCGCCGGCGGGCTGAACCCGGAATTTGTCCCGGGCGATATCATGGTGATTTCCGATCACATCAATTTTACCGGGGAAAATCCCCTGGTCGGACCCAATGACGAGGCGTGGGGGATCCGCTTTCCCGACATGACCCGCGTCTACAGCAGCCGCCTTGCCGCCGCAGCCGTCGAGGCCGGGACCGGGGCGGGGCTTGTTCTGCGGCAGGGCGTATACCTCGGCCTGAAGGGGCCGTCCCTTGAAACGCCGGCCGAAACCCGTTTCATCCGGATGATCGGCGCGGACGCGGTGGGCATGTCCACCGTGCAGGAAGCGATTGCCGCGGTCCATGCGCAGATGCACATCCTGGGACTTTCGACCATTACCAACGTCAACGATCCGGATCGTCCCGAGCCCGCCACCGTGGGGGAGATCATCCGTGTCGCCGATGCCGCCGCCGGCCGTCTGGCAGGGCTCATAACCGCCATTGCAGGGAGAATCGATGCATAAGCCGCTGGAAAACGAACGCGTGATCACAGGCGGCATCGTGCTCACCATGGACGAAGACAATACCGTATATGACAACGGCGCCGTGTGCGTGGCAGGCGATACCATCACCTACGCGGGGGATGCGGGCGGAATCGATGCGGCCATGGCCGGCCGCGTCATCGATGCGGCCGGCGGGATCATTCTGCCGGGACTCATCAACACCCACACCCACGCGGCCATGACCTGCTTCAGGGGGCTGGCCGATGACCTGGATCTGATGGATTGGCTCAACAATTATATCCTGCCCGCCGAATCCCGGCTCGATGCGGCCAAGGTCCACACATCGACCATGCTGGCCTGCGCCGAAATGATGCTTTCAGGAACCACCTGCTTTTCCGATATGTACCTCTTCGAGGACGCGGTCGCCCGGGCCGCCGCCGAATCCGGCATGCGGGCGGTGGTGGGGGAGGTTCTCTACGATTTCGACTCCCCCAATTACGGGCCGATCGATGCCGGACTCCGGTACACCCGGGAACTCGCCGAAAAATGGCAAAACGACCCGCTGGTTTCGATCGCCGTTGAACCTCATTCCCCCTACCTGTGCGCCCCGGACCTGTTGGAGAAGGCGGCGGCGATATCGGCGGAATATGATATCCCGTTGATTATCCATCTCTCGGAAACCATGACGGAAAAGCAGGGCGTCTTCGAGCGCTACGGAAAATCCCCGGTGGCCCACCTGGCCGATATCGGCGTGCTTTCCGGCCGGACGCTGGCATGCCACTGTGTGGTTGTGGATGACTCGGAAATCGAGATTCTTCGGCGATTCAACGTGAAGGTGGCCCACAACCCGGAAAGCAACATGAAGCTCGCATCGGGCATCGCACCGGTGCCCGCCATGCTCGAAGCCGGGCTGTGCGTAGGGCTTGGCACAGACGGCCCGGCCAGCAACAACGACCTGGATATGTTTTCGGAAATGGATACGGCCGCAAAGATTCACAAGGCCAACAGCCTGGATCCCACCGTCATGGATGCCCGGACGGTGCTGAAAATGGCGACGATCGATGCTGCCCGAGCGCTCGGGCTGGATCACATGACCGGATCGCTCGTAGTCGGAAAAAAAGCGGATATTATTATTGTCGATACCGATAAACCGCATCTTACACCTCGCTACGACCCGTTTTCCCTCCTGGTGTACGCAGCATCTGGAAGCGATGTCGACACCGTGGTGATCAACGGACGGGTGGTGGTCGAAAAAAGGCGGCTGCTAGCCATTGACACGGACCGGATCATGGCTGAAATGAAGGCATTGTCCGACGACATCCGGCGCATGCACAACTGGCGGGTCAATAGAGTCATTTAAATTAAAGGTGACGGCTTCGTAAAGTGTCCCGATCAGCTAAGCTGCATTCTTCGAGATCGCGTTATCCCGGATTTTGAATTTTTTACAAAGAAGTCTGATTGCGACTTTTTACGAGTTAATCAAAGGCAGTGATGAAAAGAAAACGGTTTTCCATGGAGGGGGGGGAAAGGTCTGCCGGGCGTGCAGCCGTGGTTTTATTGACGGGAGTCGTCTTTTTGGCGGCCGGATGCGCCGGCGGGAAGATGCCGGCGCTTTCAGGTGAATCCAGTCCTCATTTCAGTTCCCAATCCCGATACACAGCCTTTGCTGCGACCAAAGGCCACGGTGCCGGCCCCGGCGCACTGCCCGACAATCCGGCCAGGGACACCGGCGGATCCGGTGATTCCGCCGGGGAAGGAAACCCTGTTCCGGACAACGGTTCCGGCGGCGCGGAAGAGGAAGACGGGTTTGAAAACGATTTCGATGCGCTTGACGAGAATGACGGTTTTGACGAATTTGACGATTTCTCCGACTTTGATGAATTCGACGAGTTCGATCGCCATGACGAGGAGGTGTTCGACCCGCTCCGCCGGTACAACCGGGCCATGACCACCTTCAATGACCGGGCTTACCGCTGGGTCATTGAACCCACGGCATCCGGATATGCGAAAGTGATGCCCGAGCCGGTACGGCGTTCCATCCAGCGATTTTTCAAAAATCTCGGGTATCCTATCCGGCTCGTCAACAACACGCTCCAACTCAAGGGCGGGGCGGCCCTCGAGGAGACTTCCCGCTTTCTGATCAACTCGACCATGGGGGTGGGCGGCCTGTTTGACCCCGCCACAAGCCGTTTCGACCTCGAACCGCGAAACGAAGATTTTGGACAGACCTTGGGGTACTATGGGCTGGGGGGCGGATTTCACGTGGTTCTTCCGATACTCGGACCCTCCAACGTGCGCGACGCTTTCGGCATCCTGGTTGACGGGTTCCTGGATCCGGTTTATTATGTTGAAGGAGTCTATCCCGGACTTGCCATCAAGGGGGTCGACGCCATCAACTATGCCTCGCTCCACCTCGGCGAATATGAGCGTTTAACCGCGGAGGCGATCGATCTGTATATCTTTCTGCGAAACGCCTATGAACAGAACCGCGAAAAACAGATACGCGAATAATTTTTAAGGATTCGTTAAAAATGAAGAAAATTCTTGCCGCAGCAATGGCTGCATTGGTCATTGTCCTGGTGATGGCTGCGGTCGCACCGGCCGAAGAAAATGATGCCCATCCCCCGGAGGATGCTGTAAAGCGCCTGGAGGAAAGCATTGACGAAGTTTTGTATATTCTTAAAAATAAGGATCTTACGACCGAAGAGCAAAAAGAGAGAATCGAGGCCGTTATTGATCCCGTGTTCAATTACGGGCTTATTGCACGCCTTTCGCTTGGCCCCAGAAATTGGCGGCAGCTGGACCGGGAGCAGCGAGACATTTTCGTGGAACGTTTCGTCAGGCGTCTGAAGGACTCCTATTTCGAAAATATCGCCATGGTCCAGGGGGATGCGGAAACCCGGGTTGAAATCAGGGAAAAATCGGCTCAGGACAACCGGGTTCACGTTCCGATCCGGGCCAGCATGAAGGATTCCTCCGTGGACATGCTCTACAAGTTTCATCTTGACGGGGATGAAGGATGGCGGGTGTATGACGTGGAAATCAGCGGGGTGAGCATCGTGGCAAGCTACCGCAGCCAGTTCAACGAAGTAATGCGCGATCTTTCGGTTGAAGAGATGCTGGAACAGCTTAAGACCATGGAGGTTCCGGAAATCGAGAACCAGCAATAGGTGATCGGCATAGGATGCGCTGATGAAGGGAAAGAAATTTAGTTGATGGAATCCCGCTTTGATCCGGTGAAATGGTTTTTCGACAGAATCCTGCTTCGGCATCCCCTTGTGGTACTGTTTTGTTTTTTTCTGGTACTGGGTGTTCTGGCCGTAAACGCCAGGAATTTCCAGATCGAGGCATCCGCGGAAACCCTTATCGACCAGGCGGATGAAAATTATCTCTATTTTCAGGATGTCATAGAGCGTTACGGGTTCGAGGATTTTGTCT
>SLJY01000180.1 GCA_007134875.1 Desulfobacterales bacterium | reverse complement strand
TTTCGTTGAAAGCGAGGCGCAGCCGGCAAAAACCACCAGAAGGCAAACGACTAACACTTGTCGCCCGATACGTTTGGCTGTCTTCACTTGACGATCATGCATGGTCTTTATTCTCCCGCTTCTCTCTGGATTTTCAGTTCGATTTCTCTTATGGCGGTTTGGCCGAATACATCCCGGTGAGGCTCTTCGACGACGACCCGGTTTGAGTCGATTCTGGAAACGCGGCCACCGTTTTCCCCGATGTAGGTTCCCTGTCTGACCACGTACCCCCTGCCTCGGGGATCCTCGACCATGGCAAGATGCGCTTCCGGCGCGCCCATGATCACGGCCGTCAGTTTGAGCTGACCCAGGCCGATCCGCTCCAGGGGGGTTCTCGGAACGCGGCGGATCGGCTCCTCGGTTTCTTCTTCGTCGGTTTCGGGCTCTGGCCTTCGGAGAAACGGGGCGAACGGGTCGACCCGCCCCTCTTCGCTGTAATACCGGTCTTCCGGTTCAAGCTCGGGAACGATTTCTCCGAGCGTGTCCCTTTCGAAGACTTCTTCCTCTTCGGGAACCGCCAGCAGCTCCGTTTCCGCAACGTCGGGAAAATCTTCTCCGGCAGGTGCATACGGCGCCGGATCATCGGGCAAATCCACAGGTGCTTCAGGGGGTGATTCGTCAGGCGAAACCGGACGCTCGATCCGCACCCGGTCACTGATATGAATTTTCGCCTGGTCATCGCCGCCCGTCGTGGCGCCTGAATGGCCCGGAAGGCAGATCCCTGCCGCCAGAAAAACAATCGTCAGGAAATACGTTTTATTAGCCATTGTCCAATCTTTTTCCCTTGCTAGTTTTGATGGACTCATAAAAGCCGCAGCCCGAAGCTATGTAGTGGCTGAACGAAAAATCCCGGGTTTCGCTCGGCCACTATGTAAAAAGTTCAAGATCAGAATTTGCGCAATTCCTTAGAATGCGCTGCGTACTCAGCGTACGTAAAATTCTTTGCCATTGCGCGCCGGTGCTGTTTGGACATTTTGCGAAGCCGTCAGTCCTGAGATGCCTGATCGCCTATGAACCTGTATGTGACCGCGGTACAGTTTATTCTCAGGGAATCGTTCTGCCCCTGCGTCGAGCAGTTGTTGATGTTGACGATTCTCGAAAGCCGCGCCAGCCGGTCAAGAAAACTGCCGAATTCGTGGTAGGTGCCCGTCAGCTCCATTCGAATGGGAATCTCGGCATAAAAATCCTTTTCCGACTCGGACTGGGGCTGGAACAAAAGGAACCGCAGCCCGGCGGCGTTCCCTGCATGGGAAATACTTGTGAGCAACGACGGAATCTCTTCCGTGCCCGGCAACTCCCGGGAAACGATTTCAAACTGGGCCCTGGCCTCTTCCATCTTTTCCTTGTACAGATCGTACTCCTGGGCGCTTCGCCGGGTTCTTTCCAGCTTCCGCTCCTCGCTGGCGATATCCGACCGGAGCGTTGTCATGCGGTCGATTTTCGGCTTGTACAGGAAAAATCCGAAAGCGCCGGCCAGCAGCACCACGGTGGCAAAGCAGATCAATATCCGCTGAAGCCGTGTCAGGCTTGCGATCTTCTGGAAAAACGGCTCAATGGTGTTCATGTTCGGCTTGTTTTTTTTCATAGTTTTCGCCCTGATGATTCTTTGCCTGATGGGATGGCGTCTGATACAACGGTTCGGCATGTTGGAGATTTCACCGGCACCCGCCGGATGGCACCCCACTTGCGATTGTCGTGACCGCGCGAAAACCGTCTTTTTCGCAAATTTCTATGTCAGGCTCAATTTTTAATCCTCAAAATTTGCCCGATATTTCCGCGGTTAAAATTATCGCCTTCCTAGAATTTGACGAATAATCCCGGTTTTCGTTCGGCCGCTATTGTCCGCCCACCCGGCAGGTAATGTCGAATTTTTTCATATCCATGTCCTGTACCACCTGCTGAACCGAGCTGGCAAGCCGCACGCTGGAAAACCGGCCCGAACGCTCCAGCCGCCGCATGAATACGGCAATGGTTTCATTGTCCATGGCCAAGCCCTCAAAACTCACCTGCTCCCGGGAAAAAGACATACGGGAAAGCTGCATCCGACCGGGAACCACCAGCTCCGTCAGGTCCGCCAGCAACAGCGGCGGTTCTTTCCGGTATTCCTTGAGCTCACCCACGATTTCAATCTTCTGGTTGAGTTCCTCAAGATCCGCCTTCATCTGCTCAACCTGCCTGGCCCTTTCCTCGTAAACCTTGACCTCGGCCTTGAGGTTGTCCAGACGGACTTCGAGATCTTCCACTTTTCCCGCAAGATATCCGTTCACGGTCACCAGGATCACCAGCAGAAGAATAACGGACAGCAGGAAAACGGAGATCTGCCTGCGGATATTTTCCTTTGTTCGCGCGGCCCGAAAGGGTAATAAATTGATTCGTATCATTTGTCATCCACTCTTCTGACGGAAAGTCCCATGGCGATTGCGGCCTGTGGTGCGATCTGTGACAGGTACGGGCTGTCGACATCATACCGATTCGTGTCAAAAGCCTGAAACGGATCAATCGTCTTTACTTCCGCCGAGGTCTGAATTGCCAGAGACTCCCTGAATTCCTTGATATTTGCGCCCCCACCGCTCAAAACGATCTGCTTTATGGGATCATCCGGGTTGGTTGAGTAAAAAAAGTCCAGGGCCCGGCGGATTTCACTGCACCAGTCCGAGACGACCGACGATTCAATCTGACGGAGATCATCGGCGGAAATCTTGTCCTGCTTGCCGCTCAGCTTCAAATCCTCGGCTTCCGCCATGGAGCAGTTGATCATCGACGCGATTTTCTGGTTGATCTGGTTGCAGCCGAGCGAAACATCGCGCATGAATACGGACACATGGTTTCTCAGGATATTGAGCGACGTCTTGCCAGCGCCGATATCGATTAGCGCAACGTTATCGCCACTGCCTGCATAGTTGATATCGTAGATATTCTGCAGGGCGAATGCATCGATGTCGATAATGCAGAGGTTCAGGCCTGCGGAATCGATAACGTTGACATAGTCGCTTATCATGTCTTTTTTTGCGGCCACCAGCATAACGTTCATATGGTTCGGATTGTGCTCGGCCTCCCCGAGAATGTGAAAGTCCAGGTTGACGTCGTTGATGTCGAAGGGTATATACTGCTCCGCTTCGAAATGAATGGACTCGTAAAGCTGTTCCTCGGGCATGTTTCCAACGGTGATATTTTTTACGATCACCGAGTAGCCGCCGATCGAAATGGCGACATTGGACTGCTTGATGTTGTAGAGCCTGAAAAGTTCGCGTATGGTTTCGGCAACCACATGGGTGTCCTTGACCACCCCCTCCTCGATGGCCCCCGGGGCCAAATCGACCGAACCGAACACCTTCAGGGCCCAGCCCCCTTTCGCCTCCACCGCCTGCGCGGCCTTGATGGTCCTGGAGCCGATATCAAGGCCGACCAGCTTGTTTTTAGGTCCGAAAATCATATCATTCCCGTATTTACTTTGCTGAAATGTTACCGGTTGCTGAATCGGTCTTCCCGGCATGCGGATGGCGCATCGTCGATACGATCGACCCGCGCCGTGACCCGTTCATGCCGAAAAACCGTTTGGGATGCCAGGCAATATATTCCTTGCGATTCGCATGCCATAGAGAACAAAAGCCATCCGGAACAGGCCTGAAGCGATCAGGCAAAACATCGATGAATAGCGTCCCGGCTTGTGACTTATCGTTTTTTTCTGGGAACAGGGTCTTTTGTACAAATTCTCTCCTGCGGCCCTGGCATGTTGGATTTGTTTTTTAGAAGCGTCGAACGACAGCGGGAATCATTCGTTTAAAACGAATGGCAAAGTGTTTCATGGACTCCGGTACGGCCGAAAAGATGTCGATCATTCAATACATCCTTTTTCAGCCTGAGCTATATTTACTTTAAATCGCTGTAATGTCAAGAAAATTATGCGATTTTTTCAACGAACACATTATTTGGTGCCCTTTTTCATCCACCACTCTACATAATGTGTCATATGGGCTATCCTACCTACACCATTCGGAGAACGATACGGTGAAATAGAACAATTTTTTTCTGCTTTCCGGTTGAAAAAAATGCAGGCCGCGATGATGTGAAGGGTCCGTTTCCGTATACTAAACGATAATGCAGTACACAAAATCATACGAAACGGACGGAAATGGATCCAAAGGACTCCAGATCCGACGGATCCTCCGGCGGCAGTCCTTATTATATGACGGGTTATTGTATGACGGGTTGCAAAGTCCGGTATTTTCCTTTATATTTCATTTTTTTTACGGAAAAGCCAAAGCGCTCGCGGCTTAAATAGTGGCTGAACGAAAACCGTCTTTTTCACCAACTTCGGTGCCAGGCTCCAATTTTAATCCTCAAAATACGCTTAGTATTCCTGCGGTTTAAAATTTTCGCCTTCCTTGAACCTGACGGAAAACCCTGGTTTTCGTTCGGCCACTGAATAACCCAACATAAAAGGAGCATCCGCCATGCCCATGCAGGAGAATTTCAAAAAGCGCCTTTTCCCGGCGCTGCCGCGCATAGCGGCCCATTTCGGGACCCCCTTTCACCTCTACGACGAAATCGGCATCCGGGAAACCGGCCGCCGCCTGACGGAAGCCTTTTCCAAAGCCGGTACTTTCCGTGAATTTTTCGCCGTCAAAGCACTCCCCAACCCCCGGATCATGGAAATCATGCACGATATGGGATTCGGTTTCGACTGCAGCTCGATCCCGGAGCTTGTTCTCAGTCGGCGCATCGGGGCAGGGGGAGAAGATATCATGTTCACCTCCAACAACACGACCCGTGAGGATTTCGAAGCCACCATGGCGAACGGGGGTGGTATCCTGAATCTCGACGATATCACCCTTATCGATAAATTGCCGCAAACCCCCGAATTGATATCGTTTCGCTATAATCCCGGGCCGAGGCGCTCTGGAAACGAGATCATCGGGAACCCTGTCGAGGCCAAGTACGGTGTCAGTCATGAGCAGATAACCGATGCATACAAAAAAATGAAAGATATAGGTTCCACCCGGTTTGGCCTCCACACGATGCTGGTTTCCAATGAGCGCAATTACGGCTACATGGTGGAAACCGTCCGGATGCTTCTCGAAATGGTGGAAACGCTCTCCGGATCGCTTTCCATCGATTTCGAATTCATCAACATGGGAGGGGGCCTGGGCATCCCGTATCACCCGGAAGATGAAGCGCTGGACATAGAGGCCATGGCTGACGAAACGGCCATCCTGTATGATCGCTTCAGAAAAAAGCACGGCTACGTGCCCGATCTGTTCATGGAAAGCGGCCGCTACATGACCGGGCCCCACGGCGTACTGGTAACCAGGGCCATTAACGAAAAAAACATTTACCGGCGATATATCGGCGTGGATGCGTCCATGTCGGCCCTCATGCGCCCTGGGATGTACGGCGCCTATCACCACATCGACGTGGTGGACCCGGACAACCCGGATGACATCGCCCGCAGAGCTGTCGAGACGGTGGACGTGGTCGGCTCATTGTGCGAAAATATAGACAAATTCGCGATGCAGCGCGACCTTCCCCAAATCCGGGAGGGCGACCTGCTCGTTATTCAGGACACCGGCGCGCACGGGCATGCCATGGGCTTCAACTACAACGCCAAGCTCCGACCCCAGGAGCTGCTGCTGAATGCGGACGGCTCGGTATCCCTCATTCGGCGCGCCGAAACCATGGCGGATTATTTCGCAACCCTGACATTTGACGAAAAGACGCTGAACCCGTAATTAACCGGAACAAAAAAGGAGTCGGTGCCTGCCGGACGGCTTCAAATCTTGAAATCATAATCGTCAAAGTCGAAGTCTTCGTCCACCGATATGACCTGGGAGAGAATCACCCGCATATCCTCCGGGATCTCTTCTTCAAATTTGCCGAAGTCCTTTACGAATTCGGCAACCAGCCGGTTGGCCCGCATTTCGTATTCTCCGGGATCCGCGGCTGCGCTGCGGGGGTTTAGCATCGTCGCCGGAATGGATTCATCCGGTGATTCCAGGGGTACTTCGAACTGAAAAACCGGGTCCGTTTCCCACTTCACGGCGTGGAACTCCCCGGAAATGGCCGCGCGGATCAGGGCACGCGTATAGCCGATCCGGATCCGCTCCCCGCGGGTATAGGGCTCGCCGCTCCACCCGGTGTTCACCAACCAGCATTGAATCCCGTGGGTCTGGATCTTTTCCAGAAGCATCCGACCGTATTCGTAGGCAGGAAGCGCCAGGGAGGCATCTCCGAAACAGACATCGAACATGACTTCCGGCTCCATTTTTCCGGTTTCTGTCTGGCGAAACCGGGCGGTATACGCGGATAAAAATGCGTATACCGCCTGTTCCGGGGTAAGCCGGGCGATGGGGGGGAGTACCCCGAACGCATCGACGGTGAGCAGAAATAGATTTTTCGGATGCCCGTACAAACCCTTTCGGATCGCATGGGGAAGATGAGCAATCGGATAAGCCGCCCGGGTGTTATCCGTAAGGCAGTTGTCGTCCGTATCGATCCGCCGTGTATCCGGGTTGATGCTGACATTTTCGAGCAGGGTCCCGAACCGGCGGGTGCAGGAATAGATATAGGGCTGGTCTTCTTCGCGGATACGGCATAATTTCGCATACCCTCCCCAGTCGAGGTTGAACACGCCCGCTTCGCTCCACCCGTGGGAATGATCCCCCAAAAGCCGTCGCGCCGGATCCACGGCCAGGGTGGTTTTTCCGGTCTCCTCCCGCCCCATGAAAATGGCGACGTCGTCTTCCGGGCCCACGTTGGCCGAGCATCGCATGACAAAAATATCTTCCGGCATCATGTGGTTGACCATGGTGAAAACGGCCTGCTTCATTTCACCGGCATAGCTCGTCCCGCCGATGAGAACCATCTTTTTTTCCAGGCTCACGATGACAAACGAAGCGGAATTGGTTCCGTCGAGCTCCGGGATGGCGTGAAAATTGGGTACGTGGACAACGGTAAAAGCGGGATCGAAGCTCTCCAGCGAGGGGGACTCCGACGCCTGATAGAACATGTTCCGTGCAAAAAGCGAATGCCAGGCCGTCTCCGTGACAATCCGCATCGGAATGGCGTGCGCTTCCACACTGCCGGCCATGCAGTCCTGCACATAAGCCGTCTTGTTGTACATATAGGCAGTCAGCCGGTTGTACAGCGTGCTGAAATAATTCCCGGACAACTCGTTTTTCGTGCTGTCCCAGTATACCTTTTTTTCGCTGATCGCGTCCTTGACGATAAACTTGTCGCCCGGCGGCAACTCGGCGTCATGGCCCGTTCGAACCACCATCGGCCCCAAGTGGGCGATCTGGCCTTCCCGGTGTTTGACGATCTCCTCATACAGAGCGCCCGTGGTGAGATTGCGCCGGACCTGGTTCCTGCAGGCAAGGCCCGGTGTTACGCTTTCCGGCTGTACCGCCCGTCTTTCAACCATGATGCAAGCCTCCTTGTTGATGTTCAGATGGCTTTCTGCCGGGACAGGGCATAGACGACCAGCTTGGCCATCATCTTGTCTTTTGCGGATTGCGGGTTCTCCAGGTTCATACGCTTGAGATACGGCTTTGCGGCGTCGGGAATCTGGCGAATGGTTATCGCCTTTCCAAGACCGGCGACCCGGCTCATCCCTTCGGACATCTGGGCCTTGAGTCCCCGGAGGGCCTTTCCGATCATCAGTTCCTCATCCGTAAAGTCGGTCCCGAAGGGAAACGGCTCAAAAAACCCTGCCCTCCGGTAGGATTCCATATCCTTTTCAAGCTTTTCCGGATAATTATCCCGGAACTTCTCCGGAATAACGTAATAGCGTGCGATCTTGCCGGCATCTTTGGCTTGTTTTAAAAGATCCTCCTGAAAACGGGAATCCGTGATGTTCAGTAACCCGGCAATGATCTCGCTGTCGGATTTCCCCCGCAGATCCGCGATGCCGTACTCGGTGACGATGATATCGCGCAGGTGCCTTGGTATTGTTATGTGCCCGTAGTTGAAAACGATGTTGGACTTCTGTTTTTTGCCTGTGCCCCGCAGGCCCTTGCACATGATGATCGACCGGGCGTCCGGCAGTGCATGGGCCTGTGCCACGAAATTGTACTGCCCGCCGACGCCGCTGACAACTTGTCCGTCCTCGAGCCCGTCGGAGACCATCCCGCCGGCAAGGGTCACCTTGAGACAGGCGTTGACAAAACGCCCCCGGCGGCGATGAAGAATCTTCAGCTCCTCGCTCAGGTAGCCGTTGTGCGAATATAGCTGGTTTACGTTCAGCACGGAAGTCATGTATATTTTTTTGCGTTCCGCCTCGCTCATTTCCCGCAGCCGGGAATAAAAAGCCTCCGGCCCGAGAAAAAAACCGCCGTAGACCAAAACACCGTTTTTGAGCCGGTCGCCCAGGCATGAAGAAGCAACCGCCTCCATGTTCGAAGCGACGCCAAGGTCGTCGGAAACAGGGTGCTTGCCGCACTGGATCACGCCATCCCGGTAGCTCACGTCTTTTCTGAAGATCCCGTAATGCACCAGGAAGTCGACGTCCTTTTTTGTCAGAACCCGCCCGATCGCCCCTTCTTCTATGAGCAGCTCGAGGGTTTCGCGCGTCACCGTGCGGGTAATGCGTCCTTCGTTCAGAAGTCGCTGCAGAACGGTATTTTCATAAACATAGCGCTTAACCACGCCGTTTTCCATGAGCTGAAGATAGCCATCCACAAGCATTTCCGTCGAACCGGTGATGCCTTCATCGAACCTGCCGGTCCCGCCGATGCGTTCGATCTCCCGGCCGAACCGGTCCATTATGCCGGTATCGCGCAAAAACCGGTTATAGGCATCGTTGTGCTTCTCCCGCATGATCAGCCCGTAGCAAAGAGCGTCTCCAAGGGACCCGATGCCGATCTGAAGGGTTCCGCCGTCTTTGATCAGGGCGCTGGCATACAGGCCGATCATATAGTCCGGCGTCGTGATCGACATTTTGGGTGCACTGAACAGGCGGGATGTATATTGTTCATTATCAACCACCATGTGGAAATAATCCGGCGCCACCATCGCGTCGCCGTACATGAAGGGCAGGTTCTGGTTGACAACCGCGATCATGGCGATCTTTTTGCCCTCCCGCTCCTGCTTCCTCATGGCCGGGGCAAGATCAAGGGTAATTTCCGGGTTGCAGCTCATGGAAAAGCAGCTCCGGCCGCCGATCTCCTTTTTGCTGACCATCTGCGCTACGACATTCACACCGTTGTCCAGGATGTCCCGCCATGCATGGGTGTAATTGGAGCTGATGTAGTTCTGCTGTGCCGCCTCCACGCCTAAATATGCGCCGGCTTTCGAGTAGAACTCCCTTAATTCAAAATTAGGGGGAAGCTGCTTCCGGCGAAGGTCTTTCATGTATTCCAGATCCACGTACCCATCGTACACACGATCGACGAACGGTTCGAGAAACCGGTTTTCCAAATCATTGGAACCTTTAGGACGCTCCAGGGAGAGTGCCGTGCAAATGGTCAGGCGAATCGACGAATCGGCTTTGATCCGGCGATAAAATGCGTTTACGAGTTCGTTGGGCTTGCCCAGTGCCAAAGGAATCCCTAAAACAATCCGTTTTCCGACATGCGCGATAACATCATCGACGCACCGCTCCACATCCTGATAAAAATCCGGTACACTCTGATTCATCCAAGATCCTCCGAAAAAGACAACACTGTAAATAAATTCTCATATCTGTTGCGGAGCTTGTCAAACCGCCCCGTATAATTCTTCAATGGCATCTGGTTCCGGGACACTGTCCAGCCCAAAAAGACAGGTACTTATCAAGCGACCCGCAACTTGTAAAGGAAAAACGGTTTTCCGGGCATCGGCCCATACCCCGAAGGCACCGTAAATCAAGCGTTCAAAAAACCGTTGGCAAAGCAAAGGAATTTTTTGGTATAGGAGGAAAAATCAGGCGCACCATATACGGTGGGCCGGAGAGTAAAAACGAATACAAAGGACCTAAGATGAGTTTGAAAAGGAGTTTGCAATGAAGGACCAGGACGGCGGAATTTATTATTTCCCGTTTCCGGATAACAAACGGGTACGCATGTATGTGAGAAAATGGAAAGGGAACATCGAATTCCGGTTGTGGAGCACGGATGACGATCAACTTTGGGAGGAGCACGGCTGGGTGCCGCATGAAGCCGTACTGCAGGCCGCGGAAATGTATTCAGGAAAGACTTTCGACCCGGAACAGGTCTACGACATCCGCATCGCCCGCGCCGTCATCCGGGACGAAATGCAGCAGGAGGAAGCCGGGGGCGGGTAATCAGTGATATTTTCTCCGGAGTTTTGGCTTTTCGATTTTCCCGGTCGGATTCCTGGGCACGTCATCGAACACAATCCGCCGGGGACGCTGGTAACGGGGAAGGGCCATGCAGAAATCTGAAATCTCCTTTTCGGCCAGGGCCCGTCCGCTTTTCACGGATATCACCGCGCATACGATCTCACCCAGCCGCTCGTCTGGAAGGCCGATCACCGCTGCATCCAGGATATCCTCGTGGCTCATCAGGTGGTTTTCGATTTCCACTGGAAAAATGTTCTCCCCGCCCGATATGATGATGTCCTTTTTCCGGTCGACCAGCCATAAAAAGCCATCCTCGTCTTTCCGGACGATATCCCCCGTGTGGAGCCACCCGTTTTTCAATACCGCCTCCGTGGTGTCGGGATCCCTGTAATACCCTTCCATGACGCCGGGCCCTTTAACCAAAAGCTCCCCGGGAACATTGACGGGCTGATCCACCAACAGTTCGTTGACCACCCGGCACTCCCAGTCGAAGCCCGCCCTACCGATGGCCCCGATCTTGTGGACGTTCTCCACGCCCAGATGCACGCAGCCCGGACCGGCGGCTTCGGTCAGGCCATAGTTGGTGTCGTATTCCTGCTCCGGAAAATACCGCCGCCATTTTTGAATAAGAGACGGCGGCACCGGCTGCGCCCCGATGTGCATGAGGCGCCATTGATCCAGGTGATAGCCGGAAAGATCGAATTCCCCGTTTTCGATGGCGACCAGGATATCGTGCGCCCATGGCACCAGGAGCCAGACGATGGTCGCCCGTTCCTCGGAGACGGTTTCCAGGATGGCCCGCGGACTGACCCCCTTGAGCAGCACGGACTTCGCCCCTACGATGAAGTTGCCGAACCAGTGCATTTTGGCGCCGGCATGGTAGAGCGGAGGGATGCACAGGAAGTTGTCGGTGTGAACCTGGTTGTGATGCCGGTTTTCGACGTAGCACGCGAATTCCAGCTGGCGATGCGTGAAAAACACCCCCTTGGGCAGCCCGGTCGTGCCGGAGGTGAAATACAATCCTGCACCGTCGGAGGTATCGATATCCACCGGAACCTCAAACGTGCTGCCCGAGACAAATATCTCATCACAGGAGAAGGCGAAGAGAGGGCGCTTCTCCGGCGGCCCGCAATACACGTAGGCTTTGACATCCTGATCTAAAACGGATTGAACCGACAGGATTCGCTCGATGAACTCCGGGCCGAAAAAGACAACCTTGGCGCCGGCCATATGGGTACAGCGCTGGATGTCCGATGCGCCAAAGCGAAAATTAAGCGGTACGGCTATTGCACCGGAGCGCAGAATGCCGAAATAAAGGGGAAGCCATTCAATGCAATTGGTCATCAGCAAAACGACCCGGTCCCCTTTCCTAACGCCCATATCAAAAAGGAAATGCGCCACCGCATTGGACATCTGGTAAAAGCGCCGCCAGGAAATCTCCCGCCTTTCTCCCGTTTCGGGGACGCGTTCGGTCAGCGCCGTCTTATCGCCGTACATTCGCGCGTTGCGCGCCAGTATTTCCGTTATCTGCATAATCTCAATCCAGGGCTTCCATATACCGTATAAAAAAAATCCCCTTTTAAACTGCGTCTTTTCTGATACCAAAGAAGCCGGAAATTATCAAACAAATGATAAGCGCTTCGCAGGCAATGGACGCCGGGGACAAAAAAACCCCGGCGGGACATGATCCTCGCCGGGGTCGTCTTGTTATTCCAGTGCCTGATCGATAACCGTATTTTTTCGCCAATCTCCGCGTCCGGCTCAAATGTTAATCCTCAAACAAAATACGTCATGTATTTGTGCGGTTAAAATTTTCGCCGTCCTTGGCCTTGACGAAACATTCCGGTTTTCAGGTGAAACATTTTATTGTTTTCTATCTTCGTCGACTTCCTCGTAATCGGCATCCACAACGTCCTCGTCGGCGGATGCGCCCCCGTCCCGGGCGGCATCCTCATAGGCGCCGCCTTGGGCCGCGCCTTCCTGGGAAGCCTGCTGATACATGGTTTCGGCAAGCTTGTGGGAAGCCTGCTGCAGCTCCTCGCTGATCCGGTTGATCTCTTCGGTGTTGTCGCCCTCAACAGCCTTACGCAGTCGGCCGATCACTTCCTCCACGTTGGCCTTTGTCTGATCGTCGACCTTGTCGCCAAGCTCCTTGATGGATTTTTCCGTGGAGTAAATCAAGGAGTCCGCGTTGTTCCGTGCTTCCACGAGGGCTCGCTTCTTCTTGTCCTCCTCGGCGTGCTGCTCCGCATCCTTGACCAGCTTTTCGATCTCTTCCTCGCTAAGCCCCGATGTGGCGGTGATCCGGATGGACTGCTCCTTTCCGGTCGCCTTGTCGGCGGCCGAAACATTCACGATGCCGTTGGCGTCGATATCGAAGGTCACCTCGATCTGCGGTACGCCCCTCGGCGCCGGCGGGATATCCGAAAGCTCGAAACGGCCCAGCGTCTTGTTATCGGCGGCCATCTCCCGCTCGCCCTGGAGCACATGGATGGTCACCGCCCGCTGGTTGTCTTCGGCCGTGGAGAAAACCTGGCTCTTGCGCGTCGGTATGGTGGTGTTCTTTTCGATCAGCTTGGTCATCACGCCGCCAAGAGTTTCGATGCCCAGGGAGAGCGGTGTAACGTCCAGCAGCAGAACATCCTTCACGTCACCGGACAGAACCGCTCCCTGGATGGCCGCGCCGATGGCAACCACCTCATCCGGGTTCACGCCCTTGTGAGGCTCCTTATTGAACATCTTTTTAACGCGCTCATGGACCGCCGGCATCCGCGTCATTCCGCCCACAAGAATCACCTCGTTGATGTCGTCGGCCGTCAGGCCGGCATCCTTGAGGGCCGTTTTGCAGGGGCCTTCCAGCCGGTCGAGCAGGTCTTCCACCAGGGATTCCAGCTTGGCACGGGTCAGCTTGATATTCATGTGCTTGGGACCGCTGGAATCCGCCGTGATAAACGGCAGGTTTACATCCGTCTGCATGGATGAGGACAACTCGATTTTCGCCTTCTCCGCCGCTTCCTTCAGGCGCTGGAGGGCCATCTTGTCGTTGCGGATATCGATGCCCGATTCCTTTTTGAACTCATCGGCCAGGTAATTGATAACCCGCTGATCCATATCCTCTCCGCCAAGATGGGTATCCCCGTGGGTCGCCTTGACCTCGAAGACCCCTTCACCGATCTCCAGGATGGAGATGTCGAAGGTCCCCCCGCCCAGGTCGAACACGGCGATCTTCTCGTCGGACTTCTTGTCCAGCCCGTAGGCCAGGGAAGCGGCCGTGGGCTCGTTGATGATGCGAAGCACGTTCAGACCGGCAATCTTTCCGGCATCCTTGGTTGCCTGCCGCTGGTTGTCGTCGAAATAGGCGGGAACCGTGATAACCGCATCCGTGATCTCTTCTCCGACGTACTCCTCGGCATACCGTTTGATGTAGCCTAAGATGTAGGAGGAAATCTCGCCGGCGCTGTACTGCTTGTCCCGGATATTGATACGGACATCCCCGTTGCTGGCTTGTTCGATTTTGAACGGCAGGTTCTTAAGGTCTCTTTGAACCTCCTGCGATTCGAACTTCCGGCCGATAAGCCGCTTGATGCCGTATACCGTATTTTCGGGGTTCGTGATGGCCTGGCGTTTTGCGACCGTACCCACCAAACGCTCCCCCTCGTCGTTTATGGCGACCACCGAAGGCGTGGTACGCCCTCCTTCCGGATTGGTGATCACCTTTGTCTCTTTTTGCTCCCTGATCGCAACACATGAATTGGTTGTTCCCAGATCGATTCCGATAACCTTACCCATTGGTATAGCCTCCTTGTTGAAATTGGTCTTGCTCTCCGTATTATTTATTCAGATTTATTCGTTGAACCGCCTTTTGAAACCACGACCATGGAAGGTCGGATCAGCCGGTCATGCAGCAGGTAACCTTTCTGCAACTCGTTAACCACGGTATTTTCGGGAAGATCCGGACGGTCCTCCTGCATCATGGCTTCGTGGTAATTTGGATCGAATGGCTTGCCGTTGGCCTCAACCGGCGTGACATCGTACTTTTTAAGCACGTTTTTGATTTCGTTCAGCGTCATTTCCACGCCTTCGGCCATGCATGCCCCGGATCCCTCCGGGCTTTGCTTTTGTGCCTCCACGGCTCTTTCCAGGTTGTCGATGATCGGCAGCAAATCCTTGATCAGTTCGGTGTTGGAATATTTACGGTGATCATCCATCTGCCGCTGCGCACGTTTCTTGTAGTTTTCGAAATCGGCGCATACTCGCAAAAGACGATCATGATTTTCCGCCGCTTCCTTTTTAGCGGCAGCCACATCATCTTTCATCGAACCCTCGTCATCGGTTTCCCTTTTGTTTTCTGCTGCATCTGCATCGCGGATTTCTTCTTCCCGGTCATCTCCGGGGTTTTCCGAAAAGCCGGATGTCTTGCGATCCTCTTGCATACGTTTACCCCTGTCAGTCCATTTTTGGTACGTCACGGTTTCTGCCGTACGGTTATCCTGTTTTTCAAATTTATCCACATCCGATCCTTATGATCGTTTTACGCAATGTTAACGGCGCCGGAAAACCGTTTACGCTATCGGCTCCCGGCATCATCTCACAGGGTCTTATGCTCAGCATCGCAGCTACGGTATTTGTTAGGGCACCAAGTGCGATCAATCAGAAACACATACCCGCCGGAAGCCCGAAACGGCGCGACACCGCTTGATTGTTGGGACTTTTACGCGTGCGTCAAAATTGCAGGAAAATTCAAAATTTAGAAATTATTCAACGACTTCAACTATTTATAATTCGCAATCAAAATAAGACGAAATGATGGATTGTCAAGGGGCTTCTCTTTTGAATTTCGAGCGATCCCGACCCGCCAGGGGGCGGTGTGAAGGGGGAGGCCGAAGAAGAATGAAAGGAAGAAATCCTGAAAAGGGGGTTGCTGCGCGAAAAACCCGGCAGGCAAGGGACCGTTCCGGACGGGAACGATCCGCGACACAGGCTGAGCTGTTTATCGCTGCTTCCTTCCGGACCTGACGAGGTTCACAGCCGCCTGTTGCGCGGCGGCCGTCCGGAACGGACCTTTGCCTGCCGGGAGAATTTCGCCGGCAAAACGAAAAAATCTTTGGAATCCGGGCCGAATGAACGACCCGGATCCGATGTAGTACGCACTATAAAACCGATTGCACCGCATTTCAAGAACGATTTTTCCATTGGTCGTTTTTGATGCTTTCAGGCTTTTCAGAAAGCCGTCTTTCTTTCTTGACGGAATTCCGGTTTGTATATAAATTGATATGCTTTTTCATCACAAACCGGTCGGATGAGCGCAGAGGATGATAAAATAGTGCCTGCAGGAAAACCAGGAGGACGGCTAAAATTTTAACGGCATGAATACTTAGTGTATATTGAGGATTAAATCTTGAGCCGGACGCATAGATTGGTGAAAAAGACGGTTTTCGTTCAGGCGCTCAAACAGCAAAATGGACCGCCGGTACAATTGGGCCCGGCAGCGAACCCATGAACCAACGCAACAGGAGACATAAATGATCGATACATTTTCCGAAGATGATGTCCTTGTGGTCACTCTGAAAAACGGCAAAACCAACCCTATTAACACCGAAATGCTTTCGGCGCTCAACGAAATCGTCCGGGGTGCGGACCAAAATCCCTCTCCCAAGGGCATCGTTCTCACTGGAGAGGGAAAGTTTTTTTCAAGCGGATTTGATCTTCCCATTTTTTTAGGCTTCCAAAACAAAGACGAAGCCGTGGCGTTTCTGGAGTTTGAAGAGGCGGTCCTTCTCAACCTGTTTTCCTGCAGAAAGCCGGTTGTATCCGCCATTAACGGACATTGCGCCGCAGGGGGGCTTATTTATTCCATGGCTGCAGATTACCGGATTGCCAAGGACCATCCCAAAATCAAAATCGGCATGTCGGAGATTAAAATCGGCCTGCCCCTTACCATAGCACAGCACGAGGTCATGCGTTTCGGCCTCGATGGAAACCGGAAATTTCGCGATGTCCTGTTTTTCGGGGAAATGATCGATGTGTACCAGGCAAGGGAGAAAGGCATCATCGACGAGGTGGTTTCCGATGAAGCGCTTGTCGATCGGGCCGTCTCCATTGTCTCTTCGTGGATCGATACCCCCAACCGTCCTTTCATGCGGATCAAGGAACTGCTCCGCCAGGATACGGCCGCGCGAATCCGGGACAAGCTTGCAGACAAACAGTGGCACGAAGGACTCGACTGCTTTTTCGATGACGATGTCCGGCAAACACTCGAATTTGTCCAGGCCTCCATGCAATGACAGCGTCGTAAAACCCCCGGTAAATTTCGCGTAGGCGCTGATTTGTACCTTTTACAAGCGCACCATGCAACAGACAGCTCTTTATCTCAAAACAACAGGATCATGACATTGGATCGCTCCGTTCCTCCCGATGACATACTCTCCCGGGTTTCCCGTCCTTCCCGATACCTGGGAAAGGAAATCAACGCCGTGTTCAAGGACCCGGCCCGCGCCAGGCTACGGATCGCCTTGGCGTTCCCGGATCTCTACGATATCGGCACGTCTCATTTCGGCATGCAGATTCTCTATAATCTTCTGAACCGGGCGCACGATGTGTACGCCGAGCGGGTGTTCGCCCCCGCCGACGATATGACCGACCTGCTCAGAAAGTACAATCGCCCGCTTTTTTCCCTGGAGACCGGAACATCTCTGGCCCGTTTCGACATGATCGGGTTCAGCCTGCTCTACGAACTGAACTATACCAATATCCTGCTGATGCTCGATCTTGCCGGCATTCCTTTTTACGCTTCTTCCCGCGACGAAAGCCATCCGTTCATCATCGCCGGCGGCCCCTGCACCGTAAACCCTGAACCGGTAGCCGATTTCTTCGATGCCATGGTTGTGGGAGACGGAGAATCGGTAATGTCCGAAATGGCAAACGCCGCCCTGCAATGGAAAGCGGACGGCGGCAAGGACCGGGACAGGCTTCTTCAAATATGGAGTAGAATCGGCGGAGTATACATTCCCTCCTTTTTCACGCCATCCATGGACGACCGGCAGCGCCAGATATTGGCTCCCCGCTTTGAACACCACGATCGGGTCACCCGGGCGATTGTTCCCGACCTTGATGATGCCGCCTTTCCATCCGCTCCCGTGCTTCCCTTCGGAAAGCCGGTCCATGACCGACTCCGGATAGAAATCGCCCGGGGATGCACGCGGGGCTGCCGTTTCTGCCAGGCTGGAATGATATACCGGCCGGTGCGGGAACGAAGCCTTCCCCGCCTTGCGGATATAACCGGCCGGAGTATCCGGTCCACCGGTTACGAGGATATCTCCCTTCTATCCCTTTCCACCGGTGATTACAGCCAGCTTGCTCCTCTCATGACGCATATCATGAAAACGTGCGAAAAGGACCGTATCGCATTGTCCATACCGTCATTCAGGGCCGGCACATTGTCGGGGGGCCTCATGGAGATTATCCGAACGGTGCGAAAGACCGGATTCACAATCGCCCCGGAAGCCGGGACCGAACGCCTGCGAAGGGTAATCAATAAAAATATTTCCGAAGAGGAAATCATTCATACCACCACCGAAGCCTACCGGCTCGGATGGAACCTGGTGAAACTCTATTTCATGGTCGGTCTTCCCACCGAAACCGACACGGATCTTGCCGGTATCGAATCACTGGTACGCGCAATTCGCAAGGCCCGGCCAGGGGGTAAACGCCATTTCGATATCAACGTGAGCATCGCCCAGTTCATCCCAAAATCCCACACGCCTTTCCAGTGGGTCCGTCAGGAGGATCCGGAATCGGCCCGGGATAAAATCGAAATGCTTCGCTCCCGGCTGAAAATGCCGGGCGTGGGTTTCAAATGGCAAAACCCGGAAACCAGTTTCTTGGAAGGGGTTTTCGCCCGTGGAGACCGGAGCCTGTCCAGCCTGCTCGTCGCTGCCTACGAAAACGGCTGCCGTTTCGACGGCTGGACCGATTCCTTCCGGCCGGGACGCTGGCAGCACGCCTTTGATCAGGCGGGAATCGCCGAGCCGAAATCATGGCTCCGGGAAAAACCGCTTGGCTCCCCTTTGCCTTGGGATCATATTGACACCCGGATCTCTGCCGCCTATCTCGAAGAGGAATTCGGCAAAGCCGTTTCCGGCCAGGATACCCCTGACTGCCGGCTTGGCGAATGTAGCGGATGCGGTGTCTGCGACTTTGAAACGATCCAGCCGGTATTAGCCTCCGCCGGGGAGAAGGACTGGTCTTTCGTGCCGGGCGCTGAAAAAGTCGGTTTTGAAGACCCTGCTGCCCCGGAGGCGCATTTGGGTGAAGGCACCCCCGGGGCCGGGGCGCATCCCGGCCCCGTTCTCCGGATCACATTTTCACGCACCGGGCCCGCCCGGTTTTTCGGTCACCTCGAACAGTCACATATCATCCACCGGGCCGTCCAACGTGCCGGGCTGCCCGTGGCCTATTCGTCCGGCTACCATCCAAAGGCAAAAATCATTTTCGAAGACGCCCTCCCTGCGGGCACGGAAAGCCGGTGTGAAGCCGTTTATCTCTTCCTACAAAAGCCCGTTCGCCCGGATGCTGCACTTGATCGGTTCAACCAATTTCTGCCCCCCGGGCTCGCGGCAACCGCCTGCGAGGTATCCACCCGTCAGGAATCCAAAAAACGGCCCGATTTTTACACTTACCGGGTTTACACCGATCCGGCACGGATTGAAAGCAGCGCCATAGATCGGTTTTTTGCCGCAGAAAGCTGTCCCTGCACGGTTTTTAGCCGCAAAAAAGGAGAAAAAACCATCGAGATGAAAGAGGCGGTCAAGCATATCCGTATCGTCTCTTCCGGGTGCATTGAGATGATCCTGGCCAATTCTCCCGGCACCGGAACCCGTCCCGCTGTCGTTTGTGAGCACATTCTGGCACTCGGTCCGGAAACGCTTGCCGATGCGGATATTGTCAAAACCGCGCGAGGGGCCCCGGCACCGATTAATCACGAAAAATAAAAGTTTCGCTGAAAAAACGATTTTCTTCCGGAGCCAAATACAATATACTGTATCGTTACTGCAGCCTTATCACGACCCATTTCAAAGGTTCTATTTGAATCCCGAGCAGAGGCACGTTTTGACCACCAATCGACTGGACTACATGTACAAAGAGCTCGTTATCAACGCCATCGGCCCGGAAATCCGCGTTGCGCTTATGGAAAACGGGCTGCTTGTCGAACTGTATATCGAACGCCGGGACGAATCCCATATAACCGGCAACATCTACAAGGGACGCATTCAACGGGTATTGCCCGGCATGCAGGCCGCTTTCGTCGATATCGGGCTCAATCAGGCCGCCTTCATCTACGTCGATGATATCTTCAACGCCCGGAAAGGACCGTCCGATTCCTTCCTGCTGTCCAAATCGCCCGACGACGAGGAATCCGAAAACAACTTCGAGGAAGAAGACAGCCCGGGCTTTGTCAAAAAATCCAAGGACAGTCCCCCCGGAAGCGGCCCTGTTGAAAAGCGCCCCATTGAAGAGCTTATCCGTGAAGGCGAGGACATACTCGTCCAGGTTGCCCGCTCCCCCATCGGCACAAAAGGAGCGCGCCTGACCACGTATCTTTCCGTTCCCGGACGGTTTCTGGTGCTCATGCCCACCGTTGACCACATCGGCATATCCCGGCGAATCCCCGACGAAAATGAACGCCTCCGCCTCAAGGAGATTATCGAGGAATCCCGCAGCAAGCCATACGGCTACATCGTACGCACAGCCGGGGAAAGCATCAGCCGGGATACCATTGTCAACGAGATGGAATTTCTCAACAATCTCTACGAAGATATTCTCGAACAGTACCAATCCGCTCCGTCGCCATCCATGCTCCACCAGGAACTGACCATAACGCTGCGCAGCGTTCGCGATCTTCTTGCCCATGAAGCCGATCGGGTAACCATCGACTCGCCCACCGTATACAAATCCGTGCTGTCTTTTATCAACAAGTTCATGCCCCGGCTGAAAGACTCCGTGAGCCTTTACAGCGGCGAAGAACCCATTTTCGATGCCTACAATCTCGAAGTAGACATCCAAAGAGCATTGAAAAAGAAAGTCTGGCTCCGGTGCGGCGGCTACATCATCATTGAAAACACCGAAGCGCTTGTCGCCATCGATGTGAACACGGGAAAATTTGTTGGTAAACGCAACTTTGAGGAGACGATTCTTCAGACCAATCTCGAAGCGGTCCGGGAGATTGCATACCAGATCCGCCTCAGAAATCTCGGGGGCATTATCATCATCGATTTTATCGATATGGAAAGCCGGGCCAACCAGGAAAAGGTATACAATGCATTAAAGGAAATTCTAAAAAAAGACAAAGCCAAAACCAATGTATTGGCCATGTCTGATATCGGCCTGATCCAGATGACCCGGAAACGGGTTGTCCGATCCCTTCCCAAAATGCTCTATGAGCCTTGCTTCTACTGTGAAGGGGAGGGAATGCTTCTTTCCCGGGAATCCATCTGCAACAACATCTACCGGGAGGTGGTTCGTAAAGCCCAGGATGGTCTTGCCAATCGTTTTCACCTTCATGTGCACCCCATAATTGCCGAATTACTTCTTGGTGAAAAGAGCTTTCTGGTTTCCATGCTCGAAGCCCAGATAAACTGCCAGATCGGGATCTACCCTGTTTATGATTCTCACATTGAACAATATGAAATAACAGAAATTGATACCTCCGCACGCAATAAATAATACGCGCTTGTATTCATATCGCTTTCCATTTAGGGATTCATTTTGCCTGGCCGAACACTGTCACACATCCCGTTTTCCTCTTTTGAAGCCTGAAGGCCGGCAGCCTTTCGTATCATTTGGTTCTTGACAAAACATATTACGGTGGTATAAAAATATAAATTTTACCAAAATCCGATCCGAGGGGAACCAACCATACAGATACCCGCGCCCTTGCAAGTATCCCCAAGCCAACCGTCCGCAGGGCGCGCCATGACAACCGACTGAAGGTGATTTATGAAACGAACATACCAACCCAGTAAAATCAAGCGCGCAAGAAAACATGGTTTTCTCAAGCGCATGGCGACAAAAAACGGACGCCGGGTGATCAACCGCAGAAGGGCCAAAGGACGCAAACGGCTGGCGGTATAGGCATTCAGACAGCCACGGCAGGCTTATTTAGGTATTGGAGACGGCTATCCGGCATACCCTCACCCGAGCTGACAAACTCCGCAAGCGCCACGAATTCGTCTCTCTTTCACGCTGCGGCAAAAGTGCTTCAGATCGATACTTTATTCTGGCATATCAGCCGAATCATATGGGTCATGCCCGCATCGGCATCACCATAACACGCAAAATCGGAAACGCCGTTGTTCGCAACCGAATCAAGCGCATCGTGCGGGAATTCTTCCGATCGCATCCGTTACGAAGAGAAAAAGGCATCGATATCAATGTCATTGCCAAAAAACCTGCCGCGCGTGTTCATTCTGCCAGGGCATTTGCATCCTTACGGGCACTTGCAGACCGGATCCGGGAGGACTGAAAGATCAAATACCCGTTTTTAGCTATTATACGAATATACCAACTCGTAGTGTCGCCAATTCTCGGGGCCCACTGCCGGTTTTTTCCGAGCTGCTCGGAATATGCACTGGAATCCATCAACCGGCATGGCGCGTTAAAAGGCTGCTGGCTTGCCCTGAAACGGATTTTGAAATGCCACCCGTTTCATCCGGGAGGAATCGACCCCGTTCCGTGATCGTTTCATCCCGGATAACCCCTGGTTCTTTCCTCGCGTGCAGCATTTCATCGGATACATCGGATACATGCCTGTAATTTCTATGACACGTAACGTCATCCCCCTCAATCCGATAATCGATGATACGGTTTACCCGCCCCGTTTGTTAAACAGGGCCCAATGCCGTCATTACTATTACGCATTTTCCACTGGAGCTGTAAAACACAATGGAACATTTTAGACTGATTGCTGCAATCGTTCTTTCTCTTGCAGTTTTTCTCATCTATGATCTGGTATTCGTCGACCGGCGCGACGTACCACCACTGGAAACCCAGCGGGAGGCCGTGGAAGAAACGCGTGAGCGACCGGATCGACCGGATGCCGTCGACGAAACAAGGCCGCAGCCCATCGCGGAACTTCCGGATGTCCCGGAGAAGACCTTTGAAACCATCACCGTCCACACTCCATTGTACGAGGCGGAAATCTCGGAAATGGGCGCCGCTCTCCGCCGCCTCGATCTGAATGAATATTTCGAACACACCGGCCCGGACTCTCCCCGCAAAGCGATGATTCCAGTGGAAAATCCCATTGGTACCGGCCTTGTCGAAATCAGCGGAACCGAAGAGCCGCTCTACCGCCAACCCTTTGCCACCGACTTCGAAGAATCTTCGCTTACAGTTTACGACGAATCGGCCAATCTTTCCTTTTTCTTGCAGTCTGATGACGGCCTTGTTCTCGAAAAACGCTATACCTTTCACCCCGATCGCTACAACATCGACATGCGCGTGGTTGTTCGCAACGAATCGGACAGCATTGCCGATCGTGAGCTGACTGTTCTCATGACCAACCCGCCTCCGCCCGACCAAAGGCGTTTTACTTTTTCCGGCCCCTTTGTGCATGTTGATGGAAATCTCGAAGAAGTCGACATCAAAGACATCGCCGATAACAGCACATATTCCGGCACTATCGGTTTCGCAGGGCTTCAGGATACCTATTTCATGACGACCCTTATCCCTCGTAGCCCTGCGGATACCTCGATAATACTTAACGAAGATGCCGCTTCCGGAATCCTTCGAATCGCTTATCAACAGCCTATGGACCTTCTTGCTCCCGGCAGCCAGGTACACCACGACTTTCATTTATTCATGGGACCCAAGAAATTATCTCTTTTGCGCGACTTCGGCCAGGGACTCGACCAGGTTGTCAACTTCGGGATTTTCAGCTTTATTGCCACCCCTGCGCTTTGGCTTATGAATTTCATCCATGATAACATCGTCGCCAACTTTGGGGTTGCCATCATCCTGATTACCCTGTTGATCAAGGTGATTTTCTGGCCGCTTGGCAACAAAAGCTATAAGTCCATGGCAGAGATGCGGAAACTTCAGCCGCTTATGATGGAAATCCGTGAAAAACACAAGGATGACAAGCGCAAGATGAACGAAGAGGTGATGAATCTCTATAAAACATATAAAATCAATCCTTTAAGCGGGTGCTTGCCCATGGTGGTACAGATTCCCGTCTTTATCGCTTTTTACCGAATGCTCTACGAAGCCATCGAACTGCGGCATGCTTCGTTCATGCTCTGGATCAACGACCTTTCCGTTCCGGACCGCCTGTTCAACTTCGACATTACCATCCCCCTTATGGCACCGCCCTACGGCATACCGGTTCTGACGTTGATTATGGGCGCTTCCATGTTCCTGCAGCAAAGGCTTGCACCACCGCCCGGCGATCCGATGCAGGCCAGAATCATGATGATGCTTCCCATCGTGTTCACCTTCATTTTCATCAATTTTCCATCCGGTCTCGTGCTTTACTGGCTGGTGAACAACCTGGTTTCCATTGGGCAGCAGTACCATGTTAACAGGAAATATAGTTAATTCGGAGCTAATCTTATGAGTCAGATCATCGACTTTGAAGATAAGAACGTTGAAAAAGCCATTGAACGTGCCTGCAAGGAACTCAAGATCTCGCGTGAAAAACTTCGCTACGATATAATATCTTACGGCTCCAGCGGCATCTTTGGCCTTGTGGGTGCAAAAAAAGCGCTCATTCGCGTAACACCTCCGCGGAATAGCACCCCGGAATCAGCCCAACAGGAACAAGCATCAAGCAATATTGTTGTACAGGAAGGCGAAACAACTGGAAACAACGATATTTCTTCGCTTGTGGACGAAGCCTTTGGCCCGGGCCCGGATGAAGCCGCTGCCGATGAAACCCCGGTTGTGAATACCCCGGATGAATCAGAAACAGCGCCCATATTTATTTCCGGATCTTCTCAAGCTTCAGACGATCCTGAAACAAATTCATCGCCGGATCTTCCAGCACCTTCAGACCCGGAGCCCGCCGTGCAATGGACCCGCAAATTTCTGGAGCTATCTGCATCCCTTATTTCTCCCGATACGACCGTTTATCATACGATCAATGATACCACCATTCGGTTTCAATGCCGGGAAGGCGATTCAGCCCGGCTGATCGGCAAAAGAGGTCAAACACTCGACGCCATCCAGCATCTTGTCGACAAAGCCGTCGCCAAGCAATTCGCTTCCGGGCTCCATGTCGAAATTGACGTTGAGGACTATCTTGACCGACGGAAAAAGGAACTGACGGAACTTGCCGACCGGCTAGCCGATAAAGCGATCCAGACCGGCAAACCCATGGTTATCAACCGTATCAATTCCCATGATCGCCGGGTCGTCCATCTCGCGCTCAAAGAAAATAAAGAGATTCGCACACAAAGCTCAGGTAACGGTGATTTTCGTAAACTTCTTATCCTTCCCAGAAAACGGCAGGCAGGAAAAAAGACGCCAAAATCCGATTGATTTCAAAATCCTTTGCCATGAATGCCACCACCATAGCCGCAATTGCCACCCCTTCAGGCACCGGCGGCGTCGGTATCGTTAAAATTTCCGGCCCGTGCGCTATCCAAAGCACCGGATCTCTTTTTGTGCCTGGCCAGCGTGCTTTTTCTTTTTCCCCCGGTTTTTCCGGATCCGATTTTTTCATACCCCGAAAAATGCACTATGGCCACATTATCGATCCCGAAACCACCCGTATCATCGATGAGGTCATGCTTGTTGTCATGCCGGGCCCTCAGTCGTATACCTGCGAGGATGTCGTCGAAATCCAGGCCCATGGTGGAATGGTCGTTCTCCAGGATATTCTTTCCCTGCTGCTGCGACGCGGCCTCCACCTTGCCGAACCCGGAGAATTTACCAAAAGAGCGTTTTTAAACGGTCGGATCGATTTGGCGCAAGCCGAGGCCGTCATGGATATCGTTACCGCCCGATCCCGTGCAGCCATTGATATCGCCCAGGGCATGGCATCCGGTCGCTTTTCCCGGAGCGTTCGTTTTATCCGCAGCGCTATTTCCGATACCTTATCCATTCTTGAAGCGCATATTGATTTTCCCGACGAGATGGATGAGTCAATGGACTTTAACCAAATGCTGACAAAACTTCGAAACGATGTGCAATCTCCCATCGAAACATTGCTTTCTTCCTGCGAACAGTACAGGCATGCGCAGGAAGGATTCCGCATCGTCATCGCCGGCCCGCCCAATGCCGGCAAATCCAGCATCATGAACCGCTTATGTGACGCAGACCGCTCCATTGTTACCGATATTCCCGGCACGACCCGGGATTACATCGAAACGTCTCTTGTTTTATCCGGGTCTCCGATTTCTCTGGTCGATACCGCTGGCCTGCGAGACGATCCGGATGCCATCGAAAAAATAGGAATTGAAAAAACCCTTGAGGCCTTACATGCCGCTGATCTTATTCTTTCAGTTTGCGATGCCACGACCATCGATTCTCAAACGGATTTTTCTTCCTTTTTTTCAAAACAGACCGCTGACAGGATCGTTGTCATCAACAAAATCGATTTGACCGGGACATCTTCCGACAAGACGTATTTATACCAATCCGATTTCCAAACTGTTTGTACATCCGCTCGCTATGGAACCGGGATTGCTGAACTCAAAAGAATCATTGCCGACAAGGCTCAAAAACGCTACGATACACCCTCCGGATTTCCGGTACCCAACTACCGGCATACAGCGACTCTCAATGAAGCGCTTCAAAGTATCCGGGCCGCTGAAGCGTCTATGGAACAGTGTGAAAGTCCGGAACTTGCCGTAATCGACCTGTACAATGCCCATGATCTCATTGGACAGATTACCGGAGAGACCGCGTCACCTGAAATCCTGGACCGTATTTTCGAGAGCTACTGTATTGGCAAATAGCTTATTTTCCATCCAGGCACAAATGATGGGGTCGTAAAAAGTCACGATCCGACGGCCTTGCAAAAAGTCCTGGATCAGGGCTTACGCGAATCCGAAAAACGCAGCGTACCCGATGTACTTGCAATTCTAAAAAATTGCCAACAGCCGCGGGTACAGGACTTTTACATAGCCATCACAAATGTTTCACGTGAAACATTTCAACATAATCAAGGAGCAAAAGATGGATTTTACCTTTTTTTTTGAAAAATACGAATTCCTTGCCGAAAAGGCAGATGAAGCCTTCAATCGCATTAAAACCGCACACCCGGGTCTGGTATTGTGTGAACCGGGATGCACCGACTGTTGCTATGCGCTATTCGATTTAACCCTGGTAGAAGCCATGTATTTAAACAGCCGGTTTAACGAACTGTTTACGGGCGAAAGCCGGGAGGCCATTCTTGAAAAGGCAAACCGGACGGACAGGCGACTGTATAAGCTCAAACGGGCGGCATACGAAGCAACCAAGGAGGGCAGAGACGAAACAGAGGTAGTGGAAGGTATGGCCAAAGAGCGGATTGAATGCCCGCTGCTCAACAAGGACAATCGCTGCGAACTGTATACCTGCCGACCCATTGCATGCAGGGTGTATGGTGTTCCCATGGCGATCGGCGGCGCAGGCCGCACGTGCGGATTATCGGGGTTCAAGGCCGGAACCCAGTATCCAACCATCAACATGGATGTGATCCACAACCAGTTGTTGGCCATTTCCACGGAGCTGGTGCAGAGCCTGGATACAAAGCATCCTGGCCTTTCCGAGGTATTGGTCCCAGTCTCCATGGCCCTTTTGACAGATTACAACGAAGAATACCTGGGACTGAGAATCGCTGCAAGGGAAATGACGGATAAACAGGAGGATTCAGGAGAATGACGGATCAAATAACGGATGAACAGCGGAAAAAAATGGTTTTCGATGCCATGTCGCCCAGGCGGCAGAAGCATATTCTTAAAAAGGGATATGAGCAATGGGATCCGTTTGCTGAACCCAAAGACCCTGTCAATATGCGGATGGACCAGACCAAACGTACCTCCCAAATGCTGATTCAGGATTTTTTTCATTCCCGCAATCTGGATGAACACGGCGCAGATTACCGGAAAGGGGCCTTCGAGATATGCATGGGAATTATCAACGAAGATGAAAAATTTATCGGGATGTACGACTTTGCATGCTGGTACCAGGAAGAGTTGAGAAAACGAGGAAAATAACTCCCTGAACCCATCGTTTCAAATGTTAAACTGAAACGTGCTCAAGTTCTTTCAAGCCATGTGAAAATAAGTCGCTAGCAGCATTTTGAAACGCATTATTTTAAAAACAGGCGATTGCGGCAACAGCCGCATCGCCTGTTTTCAGTATAGAGCATCTCATTTGTCCATCAGCCATGCGATGATAGGAATTGCGACTATGGCACAAATGATCATAATGCCGGGGGGCGATATATAGGGTCTGTACCATGCCCCTCCCGTGGCCTTGGTTTTTTTCACTTCAGCAAGAAACCAATGCCCCAGCATGGCTGCCGCAGCAAGAAGGGCAATAAGCTTGACAAGCCCAAGCAGTATATCCATGTTGATGCGCTCCTGACTGTTTTATATTGTAATAAACGAAAATCATCTTATTCGGAAATTCTGTGAGGCGGTATTTTCTGGGAACAAAAACCCTTTTAAGCCCACAGATAGCAAGGATTAAGGCATATAAAACCGAATTTGCGGAAGCCGGAAAAATGATGCACTCCTAAAAGTGTGCGCTCCGACGACTTTGTAAAAAAAATTCAAAATTAAGGTTTACGCAATTTCGAAGAAAGTCGTCGAGATGGTCATAACATGAAAAAGATCCGGCGGGAAACGAAAAACTGTTCAGCTTTGGCGGTTTTTATCGGTAATGATTCGTGTGATCTGTGGGCTATTATTTAGTGGCAGAACGAAAACCGTCTTTTTCGTCAAACTCTGCATCCGGCTCAAATTTTAATTCTCAAAATACGCCAATATTGATACACTCGTAAAAAATCGCGATCTGACGGCTTTGTAAAAAGTTCAAGATCAAGGCTTGCGCGATTTCGAAGAATGCAGCGTACTTGGCGTACGTGTATGTTTAAAAGGCGTAAGCCGCAAATTCTGAGAAATCGCGCGTAACGAAGATGTTGGACTTTTTTCGAAGCCGTCAATATTCCTGCGTTTCAAATTTTCTCCGCCTTTGACCCTAACGAAAAATCCCAGCCTTCGTTCTACCACTATTTATAAGATTTGAGCCCAAAGTCGACCCGCAACCCGCCACAGTGACCACGAGGATAGATTCGGGTGAAACAGGTTTCGCGCCAAACCGTCGGATAGGGTTTTGTTACATGTGCATCAGTTATTCATAAATTTTTTCATCAGGCGCGTCGGATTCCTCGGCGTCGGCTTCATAGTTTCGAATATCACGGCCTTTTTTCTTGAAATATTCCCGGTACCATTCATTGGCAATGATCAAAGACATGATTTCATTGCTGCCGGTCCAGATGGATGCC
>SLJY01000161.1 GCA_007134875.1 Desulfobacterales bacterium | reverse complement strand
TTTTCATTCTGGGCGATGCGCTTGATTGCTGATTTGTGATTGGCCAATGGAAACACTCCTTACGTTTTACGTTCGGTATCATTGAAATAATTATGTAAATAATTGTGACGGTTTTGAAAAAGTCCCTTATCTGCGCATGCATGTAATTCCCGAAGAATGCCGCGCAAGTAAAAGAGCCTTTCGGAACCCGGATTTCCAAAAAACAATAAATCTTTTTAATACAGAACCCAATGTGTGTTGTCAACATTAAAGTGTACGATATGGATCGCCTTTATTCCCGGCCCGCGCCGGCGGCATCCCCGGCGGGGCCGTATTCATTCCGACGGACGCTTAAATGAATGAAAACAGACAGGTAACACGGGCTGCGGGAGTCATCGGGATCGCCACCCTGGCGAGCCGTGTCCTAGGCTTTGTCCGGGACATGATCCTGGCATGGTTTTTCGGTGCGGGAAGGCTTTCGGATGCTTTCTTCGTCGCTTTCCGGATCCCCAACCTGCTGCGGCGACTGCTGGCCGAAGGCACCCTCACCATGGCATTCATACCGGTATTCGCGGAGTACCTGGAAAAAGACGGCCGCGCCGAGGCTTTCCGCATGGCGCGATCCGCTGTCCGCGCCCTGGCGGCCGTTGCGACAATCGTAACCATCGCCGGGGTGGCCGGCGCCCCCCTTCTGGTGTACGCAATCGCTCCCGGCTTCACGGGGGAAGCCTACGACCTGACGGTGCTTTTGACCCGGATCATGTTCCCCTATATTTTTTTTATCTGCCTGGTGGCCCTGGCCATGGGGATATTGAACACGCTGGGGCATTTCGCCGCACCTGCTTTCGCACCGGTGCTTCTTAACGCCGGTATCATCGCAGGTGCGCTGGTGCTGGCTCCCATGATGGAGACCCCCGTGGCCGGACTGGCCGTGGGCGTCCTCTTGGGCGGTGTTCTTCAACTCCTGCTGCAATTTCCGTTTCTGGCAAGAAAGGGGTTTTACTTCCGGAAAAAAGCCCCCTTATATCATCCGGGGCTCCGGAAGATCGCCCGGCTCATGGGTCCGGCGGTCTTCGGCGCGGCGGTCTACCAGGTCAACATCCTGATCGGGACCATACTGGCATCCCTTCTTCCCGAAGGAAGCGTTTCCTACCTGTACTACGCCGACCGCCTTGTGCAGTTCCCGCTTGGGATTTTCGCCATATCCCTTTCGGTCGCCGTACTGCCGAGTCTTTCCAGGCAGGCCGCGGCCGGGGATTTCGCTTCGCTGAAGGAAACATTTTCCTTTGCCATGCGTTTTGTCTTTTTCATCACCATTCCGTCAACCGTCGGCCTGATCATTTTGCGGGAGCCGATCATCGCGCTTCTTTTCGGCAGGGGGGCATTCGATCCCGAGAGCATCCGCCTGACGGCCCAGGCGCTTTTTTACTATGCCCTGGGGTTATGCGCCTTTTCAGGCGTCCGGATCGTGGTGGCCACTTTTTACGCCCTGCAGGACACATGGACGCCGGTCAAAATGGCAACCATCTCCATCGTTGCAAACATTGCGCTGTCAATCGGTCTCATGGGGCCCTTGCAGCATGGGGGTCTGGCATTGGCCACCTCCCTGGCATCCATAATCAATTTCATCCTGCTCACCGGCACACTGAAAAACCGAACCGGCGGTTTTTCATGGAAAAAGATTGTTGTATCCACTCTCCGATCCGTGGTAGGATCCATTGCCATGGGAGCGATGGTGCTTTACATGATGCACCGGTATCCGCCGGATTATCAGGCATCTGTTTTGCACTTGATATTTTACGTGTTTTGCGCCATCATGGTTGGCACGGTCATCTATACGACCTTTTCATATTTTCTTCAGCGAAACGAGTTGAAAGCCGTTGCGGCAATGGTGAAAAAACCATGAATCCTTTACCGGCCAGCGCACAGACAGTCATTCGGGGCCTGCTTTCCGCCTTTACGGTTCTGCTTGCCATATACGCCGGATTCATTGCCTTCGGGGAAGGCGGCTATCTCGAGCTCAGGCAAATGCGGGCCGAACTTGCGGAAATACGGGAAATCAATGCCTCCCTGGAACAGGAGAACAACGCGGTCTATCACACCGTCCACCGCCTGAAAAACGACCCCGTATACATTGAGCACGTTATCCGCACGCAGCTACAGATGAATGCGCCCGGGGAGATGATCTTCAAGTTCACCGATTAGCAGCAGCTCTTCACGATGGCCTTTTTCCACCCTTCGTATAAAGCCGCCCGCGTCTCTTTGGACATATCGGGAATCCAGGTGCGATCCTTTCTCCAGTGCGTTTCGAGTTCGGAGAAATCCTTCCAGAAGCCGGTAGCCAGTCCCGCGGCGTAGGCCGCTCCCAGAACGGTGGTCTCCATGTTTTCGGGGCGAATGACCGGCACATCGAGGATATCCGCCTGAAACTGCATCAATAGGTCGTTTTCGGTCATCCCGCCGTCGACCTTCAGTTCATTGAGCCTCACCCGGGAGTCTTTTTCCATTGCCTCGAAGATTTCCCTGGCCTGGAATGCGCACGCCTCCAGCACCGAACGGGCCAGGTGTCCTCTTTTCGCATAATGAGTAAGCCCGGCAATGATTCCGCTGGCATCGCTTTGCCAGTGGGGAGCAAACAGCCCGGAAAACGCAGGAACGAAATAGACCCCGCCGTTGTCCGGAACCTCCCGTGCGATGGTTTCGATTTCGCCGGAACTCCGGATCATACCGAGATTATCCCGAATCCATTGCACCAGGGACCCGGCAATGGCGATGGAACCTTCAAGGGCATAGACCGCCAGGCTGTTCCCGATCTTGTATGCGGGGGTGGTCAACAGTCCGAAATTGGAGTAAACCGGCTGTTCCCCGGTATTAAGCAGGAGAAAGCACCCGGTGCCGTAAGTGTTTTTAGCATCCCCCACCCTGAAACAGGTCTGCCCGAACAGGGCGGCCTGCTGATCACCAAGATCTCCGGCAATGGGTATCTCCCCGCCGAAAACACCATCCTTATCGGTATAACCGTAAACTTCGCTCGATGAGCGGATCTCCGGAAGCATGGACCGGGTGACGCCCATGGCCGCCAGCATGGTTTCATCCCAGCAAAGATCGCGGATGTTCATAAGCATGGTGCGCCCCGCATTGGTGACATCCGTGGCCAGAACGCCCTTTTCCGGGCCACCGGTAAGCCACCAGATCAGCCACGTGTCCATATTCCCGAACACAGCCTCACCGGATTCGACAGCCTTTTTCACGCCGTCGACATTCTCGATGATCCACCGGATCTTGGGGCCTGAAAAGTAGGTAGACAGCGGCAGTCCGACCCGGTCCTTAAAGCACCACATATCGCCTTCCACTGCCATTTTGCGGCAAAGATCGTCCGTACGGATGTCCTGCCACACAATGGCGTTGCAGTACGGTCTGCCGGTTTTACGGTTCCACACCACAGTGGTTTCCCGCTGGTTTGTAATTCCAAGACCGGCCAATGACCGGGCGGATATTCCCGCACCGTCAAAAACGGCTCGCACCGATTTGCGGGTATTGTCGAGAATTTCCACGGGATCATGCTCCACCCATCCCGGTCTCGGATACATCTGGCGGTGCTCCACCTGGTGCATGGCAACGACGGTGGCCTTACGGTCGAACACAAAAAACCGCGTACTGGTCGTCCCCTGATCGATGGCGCCGATATAAGGCTTGTTTTCTTCCATGCATCCCTCTCCGACAGGCTTGTTCGGTTATACTTGACGGCTTCGTAAAAGTCCAATATCTGCGTTACGCGCAATTTTTCAGAATTTGCGGCTTACGCCTTGTAAACATGCACGTACGCCAAGTACGCTGCATTCTTCGAAATTGCGAAAGCCTTGATCTTGAACTCATTACAAAGCCGTCCGATCGAGACTTTTTACGAGCGCCTCATACTTGAGGGCTTCGAAAAAAGCACCCTGGCTGCCAGGCCATGCAGGCATGGATTTTTTATACACGATCTGCATGGATGGTAAAGAAGAATTTATTGGTATTTCTTGAAAAAATTAGCTTCCCCAAAAAATGGTGTTCATCTTTCCTTTCATTTATTCCAACTTATATGTAGATTTTGTTGGAGTTTTTTAAATTTTTGATATAAAAAATAGCAGTAAAAAGAGAATACAATACATTGCAACAATGGCAACTGGTGTCTCGGGGCAATTGAGATACGAAAAAATCGGCCATCCGATTCAGATCGTTTCAGGCCGTTTGAGTATCCGGAACCGTAGTACACCCTTTTCCCGTTTAATTTCCAGGAGATTGAATATGAAAATCAAATTGCAGCTCGCAGACAATCAAATCGTGGTTCGGCAAGGCATCAACGCCCTTTTATCCAAGGAAAGGGATATCGAGATCGTAGCAGAAACGGCAGACGGTATGGATACCGTGGAAACAGTAAAAAAGGTAAAACCGGATATTGTGCTTCTGGAACCGGCGCTTCCCCGCATGGCCGGCGTGGACCTGGTTCGCATGGTCAAGGAAGCCAATGCCGAAACCGAGGTGGTCGTTCTGACCGCTCCGCAGAAAAAAGCCCATGTGCGCGACGCCCTTCAGGTCGGCGCTTTGGGATACGTCCTCAAGACAAGCTCCATCGCGGAGGTGCTGGCCGCCGTCCGGGCCGCCTACCAGAAAGGCTACTACCTGAGCCCGGAAATCAGCGCGGACATCATTGACACATTTGTGAAAAAACGCGGCGTTGAATCGGAAACCAGCGGCTACGGGAAAATATCCCGCCGGGAAAGGCAGGTATTCCGGATGATCGCAGAGGGCGCAACCACCGATGAAATCGCCGAGGCTCTGGAGATCAGCCCCAAAACCGTTGCCAAGCACCGTATGAACATCATGGAAAAAATGGAACTCAAAAACGTCGCGACCCTCGTGCGATACGCCGTTAAAATCGGGGTCGTCGATCCGTATTGATCGACCGATTGCGATTTCGATTGCGATTATCCAAACCCGATACCCGTAGCGCTGTCACAATGATCAATTGCGCCGGGAAGGCGTTGTTGATAGAGCCCATCTCAAAATTCGGATTTCGGTTCAAGATCGCGGCGGCGTCTTATTTCAAACCGCAGACATACCGGCGTATTTCGAGGATTTGAAATAAGACGCCAACAAAGATATTGGGCCGAAAGACAATTTTGATATAGGTATCTATATTCCCGCCAGAAACGCACCAATGGCCCCGGCAATCCGATCCGTTTGCGCCGGTGAATACCAGAGGGCTTGCGGGTCCTTACGAAACCATGTCAGCTGCCGCTTGGCATAACGCCTGGTATCCCGTTTCAGGGTTTCCACCGCCGTATCCCGGTCGACTCTGCCCCGGATGTAATCCCCCATATGCCGGTAACCAAGGGCCTGCATAGGCTTCAGGCGCTCGTCATATCCCATTTCGAAAAGACGTTCGACCTCTTCAGCCAGTCCCTCCTCAACCATCCGGTCGACGCGGCGATCGATTCGCTCGTAGAGTTCCCTACGATCCATGTCAAGCACGATTGAAAGCGATTGATAAGGTGCATCGTTAAACGCATGGCGTCGTCGGAACTCGGTCAAAGTGATTCCGCAGGTTTCGTAAACCGCCAGCGCGCGAACGATGCGGTAGACGTCATTGGGATGGATCTTACCGGCTGCTTCCGGGTCGCATTCCATCAGTTTCCCGTACATTGACGCTGCCCCCCGACGACCGGCCTCTTCCCTGAGACGCACCCGGATATCGGGATCTTCGGGAGCCGCATTGCAAAGCCCGTACAAAAAGGCCCGGATATAAAAACCCGTACCGCCTGCAACCAGGGGAACACGTTGCCTTCCCAGCACGCCATCTGTTGCCTTTCTGGCCTCCCGGCTGAACCGGGCCGCATCGTAGGATTCGTCCGGATCGGCGACACTGATCATATGATGCGCCACGCGGCGTTGTTCTTCGGGCGTCGGTTTGGCGGTGCCAATGTCCATGTAGCGATAGATCTGCATGGAATCGGCATTGACAACCTCGCCGAATATCTTTTCAGCCACCCGGATCGTCACACCGGTTTTCCCCACGGCCGTCGGGCCGGCGATTACGACGATTTTCGGTATTTCGTCCAATACTGATGCTCTCATAACAATTATTATTACATAGAATATCTTATTAGACCATAGCGGAAAAATCCACCCAAAATTATCCGGCTCCGGGTAAACGGACCCGGATAAACGCTCACGCGGGCCTGCTTACCCCGCATCCCCCTCGGCGGAATACGAACTGATCAACGAACGCTGCCCGTCGGTTCCTGACTGGGTATATCCCCGCAATACGGTGATTTCGACCACCCCACCCCTGTCCATAAGTGTAAAATTATATTGACATCACAGTTATTAATGGATATCAAGAGCATTTGACTAAAAATTATTTTTTTTGCGTGAATTATAAGCATATGCACATGCAAATCGCACATGCAAATCATTGACAGGAGTTGAAAGCATGACGAATAATAAAATCGGATCAGTGATGGTTGTCGGCGGCGGAATCGCCGGAATGCAGTCGGCCCTCGATCTGGCGGACGCCGGATACTATGTCTACCTGGTGGAAAAGGGACCGTCCATCGGCGGCGTAATGGCGCAGCTGGACAAGACCTTTCCCACTAACGACTGCGCCATGTGAATTATCTCACCGAAACTGGTCGAGGTCGGCCGGCACCTGAACATAGAGATCATCACCCTGGCGGAAGTACAAAACATCAACGGCGAGGCGGGCAATTTTGAAGTAGATGTACTGAAGCACCCGAGATACATCGACGAGGACAAGTGTATCGCATGCGGTGTGTGTGCCGAAAAATGCCCCAAGAAGATCATAGACACCTACAACGCGGGGCTTTCCAAGAGAAAATCCGCCTACGTGGAGTATCCGCAGGCGGTGCCGCTCAAGTACGTGATCGACCCGGAAACATGCATCTACCTGCTGAAGGGGAAATGCGGGGCCTGCAAGAAAAAGTGCCCCGTCGATGCCGTTGACTTCGATCAGAAGCCCGAAAGCAAAACGATCAGCGTGGGCTCCGTCATTCTTGCCCCGGGTTTTGAAACCTTTTCGCCGGAAGCGTTTGAAAACTACCAGTACGCAAAGCATCCAAACGTGCTTACATCCCTCGAATTCGAACGGATCCTTTCGGCCGGCGGCCCCACGCAGGGGCACGTCGCAAGGCCTTCCGATCACAAGGATCCCAAAAAAATCGCATGGTTCCAGTGCGTCGGATCCCGGGACCTGAACCGGTGCGATAACGCCTACTGTTCCTCGGTTTGCTGCATGTACGCCATCAAAGAGGCCATCATCGCCAAGGAACATGTGGGCGACGACCTGGACTGCGCGATCTTTTTCATGGATATGCGTACCCACGGCAAAGAATTCGAGAGGTTCTACGACAACGCAAAAAACAAAAGCGGCGTCCGGTTTATCCGAAGCCGCGTGCACACCATCAATCCCGTTCCCGGCACCGACGATCTGGAACTGCGCTATGTTACCGAAAACGGGGAATTGCAGACAGAAATCTTCGATATGGTGGTATTGTCCGTGGGTATGCAGACACCCAAAGCACTGGTTGATCTTTCAGCCAGGCTGGGCATCGCCCTTACGGAAGGAAACTTTGCTGAGACGGCCAGTTTTTCGCCGGTGACCACCAGCCGGCCCGGCATCTTCGTTTCCGGCGCCTTCCAGGGCCCCAAGGATATCCCTCAGGCCGTGGTGGACTCCTCCGCGGCATCCGCGGCGGCCGCCGAACTGCTGGCCGACGTGAGAAACACCTGTACGAAAGAAACCGAGGTTGTCCCGGAAGTGAACGTGCTCGGAGACCGCCCCAAAATCGGCGTGTTCATCTGCCATTGTGGCACCAACATCGCCGGGGTGGTGGATGTGCCCAAGGTCGTGGAATACGCGGCGGAGCTGCCCTACGTGGAGTTGGCCACCGACAAGCTCTTCGCCTGCTCCCAGGATGCCCAGGACAACATGGCGGAACTAATCAAGGAAAAGGGTCTCAACCGGATCGTCATGGCAGCCTGTACGCCCAAGACCCATGAACCGCTGTTCCAGGATACGCTGGTCGCGGCCGGCCTGAACAAGTACCTGTTCGAAATGGCCAACATCCGGAACCAGGACTCCTGGGTTCATAAGAACAACCCGGAAATGGCCACGGAAAAAGCAAAAGATCTGGTCCGTATGGCGGTATCCAAAATCGCCCTTCAGGAGCCACTGAAAGAAGTGGAACTACCCGTCAACCAGACCGCGATGGTCGTAGGAGGAGGCATATCCGGAATGGCGGCTGCCAAAAGTTTTGCGGAGCAAGGCTATGAAACGCACCTGGTCGAGCAAAGCACCCAGCTCGGCGGTCAGGCAAAAAACCTGTACATGACGGCCAAAGGCGAGTCCATCCAGGAAAAGCTGGCCGAAATGATCGACTCGATTACATCGGATAATCGCATCCATGTGCACCTGGAGACCCGGCTTACGAATGTTGACGGTTTCGTGGGCAACTTCGAATCGACCCTGTCTTCCAGCGGCAGCGATCAGCAGCTCGAACACGGCGTCGCCGTACTTGCCACGGGTGCATCCCCGTATAAACCGACGGAATATGGATACGGCACGGATGATCGGATCATCACCAGTCTGGATCTGGACAAAAAGCTCATAAACGATGATCCATCCCTTACCAAGTTGAACGGCGCTGTTTTCATCCAGTGCGTCGGTTCCCGGGAGCCCGGGAGGATGTACTGCTCCCGGATCTGCTGCACGCATTCCATTGAAAATGCCATTCAGCTCAAGGAAAAAAACCCGGAGATGAACGTCTACATTCTTTACCGGGACATCCGTGCCTACGGGGAAAAAGAACTGCTGTACAAAAAGGCGCGGCAGCTTGGCGTCATCTTCATCCGTTACAACATCGACGATAAACCGTTGGTCAATACGGACGGCCAGCGGCTGACCGTAAACGTGACCGACCACATTCTCAACATGCCCCTTGAACTCGAAGTGGACATGGTGGCGCTTGCCACGGCCATCATTCCCAATGCAGACGAAAAACTCGGCAACTTCTTCAAGGTTGCCGTCAACGGCGACGGGTTCTTCATCGAAAAACACGCCAAGCTGGGACCCTCCGAGTTTTCAACGGACGGCGTATACCTGTGCGGCCTGGCCCACTACCCGAAGCCGATCGATGAATCGATCGCACAGGCAAAGGCGTCCGTTGCCCGGGCCGTAACACTTTTGGCCAAACAGACCGTTTTTTCCAGCGGCACGGTTGCCCTGGCCGACCCGATGCTGTGCTCTTCCTGCGGCGTCTGTGTGAGCATCTGCCCCTATTCCGCCCCGAAGTTCGCGGAAGAAGGGCGGTTTTCCGGAAAGGCCGAGATCAACCCGGCCCTGTGCAAAGGATGCGGGCTGTGCGTTGCGTCATGCCGTTCCGGGGCGCTTCATCTCAAAGGATTCGACAACAACCAGATCCTTACGCAGATCTTCGAAATGGATGAGGCGGTATAATAATGCCGCAGCCTGAAAAGCAGTTTTGACGAATCGATTCCATATTCAATCAGCACAGTGCACAAGGAGCAATATACATGACAACAAATGAACCGAAAATTATCAGTTTTCTATGCAACTGGTGCAGCTACGGCGCGGCCGACCTCGCCGGCGTGAGCCGCATGGATTACCCGGCCAACATCCGGGTCATCCGGATTCCCTGCACGGGACGGCTTAGCCCCAAATTCGTGCTGGCGGCCCTGCGCCAGGGAGCGGATGCCGTATGGGTCTCCGGCTGACATCCCGGTGAATGCCATTACCTGGAAGGTA
>SLJY01000092.1 GCA_007134875.1 Desulfobacterales bacterium | reverse complement strand
TCTCCGCCTGACCGTCTTCCTTTCCGATAAGGATCAGGGCCTTCGCATATCGTCTGGCAATTGCTGAACTTTTCACTTTTTCACCACCTTATCTAGATATTCAGTAACGAGTCGCTCGTGATCTTCCTCGGTAATAACCCCTTTCATGCGCTCTTCCGCCTTTTGAACGGCGGCATCGAAAAGCTCGGTCTCCAACTGCAGCTTTGCCTGCTTGAATTCCTGCTCGATGGACTTGCGGGCTTGCTGTTCCAGTTTTGTGGCAGCGGCTTCCGCCTGCTTTAGGATGTTGGCCCTGGCCTCTTCTCCCTGCCGCTGATATTCCTGGATGATTTTCTCCGCTTCCGTATCGAGTGCCGAAAGTTTTTCATTGTATTCCGCAAGCTTTTTTTCAGCCTCCACTTTCTGTTTTTCAAGATCCGCGAGCTGCTCTTTTATCAGGCGGATCCGATCGGTAAGAAAATTGGCGACCGGTTTGCGAAGAATGAAAAAAAGAATCAAAACGAGTACTGCGAAGTTCATGATGCGATAGGTGTCAGTGGCCTGCCATTCTTCCGCGGCATGAACCGGCATCGCAAAGATGAGTGTAAGCACAAAGGCAATAAGGATCAATCCCAGGCCGAGACGGGTTTTTCCACCGAGTTTCATTACACAGCCCTCCCGAGCATTTTCTTGCTGATTTCATTGGCAAAAGAGTCAATTTGGGATTGCAGGGAACGACGGACCTCTTCAGTCTCCCGGGATACCCGGCTCCGGATCTCTTCCAAATCCTGTCTTGCTTTTTCATGGATGCGATCCAGCATTTCCTGCTCTTCCTGCCGGGCTTTTTCCGCCATTTCATCCTTCATCCGGATCCCTTTTTCCCGGGCTTCCCGTATCCCGGCGTCAAGCGCGGCCGCTTTTTGCCTGGCATCCGATTCGAAGCGATTAATCCCGGATTCCAGAGTGTCAACCTTTTCTTTTCTCTGGGCAAGGATGCCGCGTATGGGGCGGTATGCCACGTAATTCAGGGCCCAGATAAGAACGATGAAATTGATCATCTGGATGAGAATCGACCAATCAAGGGTAATCATTTTGTCATCCTCCGCATCGCATTTCTATATTTTTAGATAGACACATTAAATTTTGATTTAAGCAAAAGTGCATAGCACCAAATACCACAATTTGTCAAAAGATTTTTTGTGATTTCGATAAATAGTGGCCGAACGAAAACCTTGGTTTATCGTTGAGCCACTAAGTGTCGCGCCTTGTATTATACCGCCGGTATCAATCTTTTACGAAACGACGCATACTGATATTAAGTAGTATACCGATGCCCAGCAGGGAGGTAATCACGGACGAACCGCCGTAGCTTACCAGGGGCAGTGGCATGCCGACAACCGGTATCAGGCCGATAACCATTCCGATATTGATGACGGACTGCCAGAAGATCATTGATGTGATGCCAAAGGCGAGGATTGTGCCGAAATCGTCTCTGCACCCATGGGCAATATTCAGTCCGAACGACACAAGGAGGAAAAAAAGGATCAAGAGTCCTGCTGACCCGGCAAATCCCCATTCCTCGGCAAGGACGGAAAAAATGAAATCCGTATGCTGCTCCGGCAGAAAAGACAGGATGTTCTGGGTCCCCTCCATAAACCCCTTGCCGTAGATCATTCCCGACCCAACGGCAATTTTCGACTGTAAAATATGGTATCCCGCGCCTCTCGGATCGCTTTCCGGCGCGAAAAGCATCAGAATCCGGGTTCGCTGGTAATCCTCGATAATAAACCACCCCAAGGGTACAATAATGACCCCGGCGACCAACAGGATCAAAAACGTTCGGCGTTCGATTTTCGCAAAAAGCGCCATGCTTCCGGTAATAAGAATGATAAGCAGGCCCGTTCCAAGGTCGGGCTGCATCCAGATCAATCCGAAGGGAACAATGCTGAGGACAAGCGGCCATACCAGTTCCCTGAACCCCATCCCCCCGGGACGAACCTTTTTCGCAAAATAATGCGCCATAATAAGGATTACCCCGATTTTTGCGGGTTCGGACGGCTGCAGAACAAAAAGTCCCAAATCGAGCCAGCGGGTAGAACCGCCCACGGTTTTGCCGGCCAGAAGAACGGCGATGAGCAGTCCAATGCACACTGTATAAACAAAGGGTGACCATCGATCGAGTTTTTTGAACGAAAAGCAAAAGCTCAAAACCATTACCAGCATGCCGATGCCGAGCCAACTGGCCTGACGGAGGTGGGTCTTTGACGGCAATGAGGCTTCGCCAGCATTGACGCTGCTGTATATCAGCGCCAGGCCGATGGCGGCGATCACCAGGGTCAGCAGTAGAAGCCACCAGTCGAAATATTGCACCAGACGCCTGTCAAACATTATGAACCGGAATTTTGAAGTTTATCTATTTGCCGTTGGATGATACAAGAGTGTATCAATACCTGTTGAATCAATAAAGGCTTTTCTCAGTTTTTAACGCGTTGTTACGCATTGCAAGTCAGCAAGGAGGTTGCTTATGACCAGCAAGGTATACTTTATCGATTTCCGTGCCACCTACAAAGAAAATTTCCTGAAAAAACTCGACCGGCTGATGAACCAGGCCGGGCTTGAAAAATGCATCGACAATCGGGACCTGGTTGCGGTTAAACTCCATTTCGGCGAATCCGGCAACACCGCATTTATCCGGCCGGTCTATATCCGCCAGGCGGTCCGCAGCGTGAAAGGCGCAGGCGGCGTCCCGTTTCTCACCGATGCCAACACCCTGTATGCCGGCACCCGGGGAGACGCGCCCAACCACCTTGTTACGGCAATCACCAACGGCTTCGACTATTCCATCGCCGATGCGCCTCTGGTCATCGCCGACGGGCTTCGGGGGCGGACCGAAACGGCGATCGCAATGGATGGCAAACATTTCCGGCAGGTTTACATCGGCACGGAAATCGTGCAGGCCGATGCAATGGTTTCCATTGCCCATTTCAAGGGACATGAACTTTCCGGATTCGGCGGAGCCATAAAGAATATCGGCATGGGATCCGCTTCGCGCCGCGGAAAACTCGAGCAGCATTCCGGTGTATCCCCGAAGGTTAAAGCAAAAAAATGCATCGGCTGCGAATTGTGCGCAGACCATTGCGTCCAGCAGGCTATCGAGATGATCGACGACAAGGCGTTCATTCACCCGGAACGGTGTATCGGCTGCGGGGAATGCATTCTGATCTGCGAAAACAAGGCTATCCAAGTCCAGTGGAACCAGTCGATACCGGTTTTCCTGGAAAGCATGGTGGAATACTGCGCCGGGGTACTCGAAAAAAAGCGGGAAAAAACCTTGTGCGTCAATTTCATCAACCATGTATCGCCGGCATGCGATTGTGTTCCCTATAACGACGCACCCATTGTCCGGGATATCGGCGTCGTGGCTTCCACCGACCCTGTGGCCGTCGACCAGGCCAGCGTCGATCTGGTCAACCGGGAACCGGCGCTTCCCGGTTGCTGCATGGAAGAACACACGGAAGCAGGTTCCGACAAATTCCGGGCGATCTACCCCAAAGTGGACTGGCCGCTTCAGTTGGAATATGCCGAAAAAGTAGGGATCGGATCCCGAAATTACGAACTGGTTCGCATATGACATGAACCCGCACTGAAACGCTGTCCTGATCTTTCGGTTGAGGTATTACCCCCCGGCGTTCTGTTTTTTGCGGATTTTTGCCCACGTGTCGCGCAGTGTGACGACCCTGTTGAATACAGGGTGATCGTCGGTCGATTCCTTGGGGTCCGTGTAGAAATACCCAAGGCGCTCAAACTGGTAGTGCATGCCGGGCCTGGCATCCTTAAGGGCCGGCTCCAGTTTTGCGCTTGCCGCTTCCGTAAGAGACGCCGGATTGATATGCCCCCGGAAATCGTTTGCCGCCTGCGGATTTTCGACCCGGAACAGGTGGTCATAGAGTCGGACAGGGGCGGAAAGCGCGTGTCTTTCCGATACCCAGTGCAGGGTCGCCTTGACTTTCCGTCCGTCCGGGGGCGTATTGCCGCCCCGAGTTTCCGGGTCATAGGTGCAGCGAAGTTCAACAACCTCCCCATGCTCGTCTTTGATGACACCCCGGCAGCGAATGAAATATGCGTAGCGGAGCCGGACCTCTCTGTCCGGTGCGAGCCGGAAGAATTTTTTCGGCGGTTCCTCCATGAAATCCTCTTTTTCAATATAAATCACTCGGGAAAAGGGAACATTGCGCGTTCCCATGGACGCATCCTCCGGATTGTTGACAGCCTCGAGCATTTCGCCTTCGCCATCGGGATAGTTTTCAATGACGACCCGCAGCGGGTTTAAAACAGCCATCACACGCGGCGCCGACACGTTGAGTTCCTCCCGCTGACAGTGTTCCAGAAGTGATATATCCACCATCGAGTCCCGCCTGGCAACCCCAATAACATCGCAGAACTTCCGGATCGCCCCCGGGGTGTATCCGCGCCGCCGCAGACCGGACAGGGTCGGCATGCGAGGGTCGCCCCACCCGTTCACGTATCCTTCTTCCACCAATTGAATAAGGCGCCGCTTGCTCAACACGGTATAACTGAGATTGAGCCGCGCAAATTCAATCTGCTGGGGATGGTAGACTTCCAGCGCATCGAGAATCCAGTCATAGAGTTCCCGGTTATTGACGAACTCCAGCGTGCAGAGGGAGTGGGTGATCTTTTCAATGGAATCGGAAAGGCAATGCGCAAAATCGTACATGGGATAGACGCACCAACGCTCACCGGTCCTGTGGTGGCTTTTTTTACGGATCCGGTATAAGGTGGGATCTCTCATGACGATATTGGGTGCGGCCATATCGATTTTGGCGCGCAGCACGCACGTTCCTTCCTCGAACGCCCCGGCCGCCATTTTTTCGAATAACGCCAGATTTTCCTCCACCGGACGATCCCGGTAGGGACTCTTTTTCCCAGGTTCGTTGAGGGTTCCCCTGAATTCACGGATTTCATCGGTGGACAGGCTGTCGACATAGGCCTTTTTCTTCCGTATCAATTGAACCGCATACGTGTAGAGCCGATCGAAATAGTCTGAAGCATAGTACAGGTTATCTTTCCAGTCGAAACCGAGCCACCGAACATCTTCGATAATGGATTCTACATACTCCGTGTTTTCCCGCAGCGGATTGGTATCGTCAAACCGGAGGTGGCAGATACCGCCATAGTGCTCGGCAAGGCCGAAATTGAGACAGATCGATTTGGCATGCCCGATATGGAGATATCCGTTGGGCTCCGGCGGAAAACGGGTAGTTACATGCCCATCGTATTTTCCGGTTTGAATGTCCTTGTCGATGATATGCTTTATAAAATTGACAGGCGCCGCTTCCCTGTCGCTTGCGGCGCCATCGTCTTCATATGCGGATTTCGGTTTATCACCGGTCATAATACGCCAACTCCTGCTTAATTGATTGGTCTGCCGTTTTACTGCCCGGTTCCCGGCAACGGCTCCATAAGGTTTCCCGGGGAATACCCCCGGATATACGATTCCATCATTTCTCTGGCAATGGGACCGGCTGTGCTCGCCCCGCCCCGGCCATGCTCGATGATAACGGAAACCGCGATTTCCGGATCATCCGATGGCGCATATCCCACAAACCACGCATGGGGCAGCAGCCTGCGCCTGGTTTCTTCGGATATCTCATCGGTTGTCATGAGATCGATCTCCTCGGTCAGGCGGCTGATTACTTGCGCAGTGCCGGTTTTTCCGGAAATGTCCACCTCATCCGAGCGGACAAACCAGTATGCGGTTCCTTTCCGGTCATTAACCACGTTATACAATCCTTTCCGGATAATCTCCAGCGTTTCATCACTCGCAGGAAGCCTCCCGAGCATCTCGGGCGATGTGTTTTTTTCGATATTTCCGCCGACGTTTTGAATGAACCGCATGATCTGCGGCTTGTAGATCGATCCACCGTTTGCAATGGCCGCTGTGAGCATGCCCATCTGCAATGGCGTTGTCAGGTTATACCCCTGGCCGATGGCAACGGGAAGGGTCTCGCCGGCAAACCAGGGCTCGCCGAACCGATCCCGTTTCCAGGAAGCCGTGGGGATGAGACCCGTTGCTTCATTTCCCAGGTCGATCCCCGTCCGTTTTCCCAGCCAGCTTTGCCGGGCATAAGAGGCGATACGGTCCACCCCGAGCTGCTTGCCGGCCTCGTAGAAAAACACGTCGCAGGACTCGGACATTGCATCCACAATGTTTTGATGCCCATGCCCCTCGCGGCGCCAGCACCGGAAGGTCCGATCTCCCAATCGGTAGCGCCCGGTGCAGAAAACCGTGTCCTTATCATCGAAAACATCTTCTTCCAGAGCAGCCATGGCAGTAATGATCTTGTAGGTCGACGCAGGCGGATACGTGGATTGCAAAACCCGGTTCTGAAGGGGGCGATCCGGATCTGTCAACAGTTTCTGCCACTGTCGTGTGGAGATGCGGTCCGAAAAGAGCCGTTGATCATAGGACGGACTGCTTGCCATGGCCAGGATATCGCCGTTGGACGGATCAATGGCCACGATGGCACCGGTTTTTCCATCCAGCAGTCGCTGGGCGGTCAACTGAAGGTCGAAATCGACGGTAAGATGCACGTTGTGCCCCGGGACAGCGGGATCCTCTCCCAGCACCGACACGACCTGCCCGGTTGCGGTTACCTGAACGACACGGGTTCCGTGATACCCGGAGAGCGACTCCTCAAATGTTCTTTCCACCCCTACCCTGCCGACCATGTCTCCTCCACGCTTGTGTGGATAGCGGTTGGACGTGAGCTCCCCGGAACTGATTTCGCCGATATACCCGATGAGATGGGGAGCAAACCGTTCACGGGTGTAATTACGCCGCGGACTGGTCTGGATGACAATCCCGGGAAGTTCGTAGCGGCGGGTCATTAATTGCCCCATGAGATCCCGGCTGATGTCGGTTTTGACGAGAACCGGGCGGTATCCGTAAGGTCCGCGGTGGCGGCTGATCAGTTCGCCGATTTCATCCGACGAGCGGGAGATAAATCGGGACAGGTTTTTCGCGGTTTCATTAACGGGAGAGGCATCGGCGGGAACAATATAAAGATCGAACGCCGGTCGGTTGTCCACGAGCAGCAGGCCGTTGCGGTCGTAAATATGGCCTCTTAGCGGCTGAATGCGCTGCTTCCGGATGCAGTTGTTCTCTGAAAGACTTCGATAATGGTCGCCCTGAAGGATCTGCAGGTTGAAAAGCTGGACCATAAGGATGCAAAAAACAACAAACATCCACACGATCATCTTGGATAACCGGCGACGGTACCACTCCTGGTCGACTTTCGGGAAAAATCGTTCCGGCACCCCGTTTTTTTTGCTGGAATCAGAAATCGTGTCCATTATCAACCCGACTGGCCGTTTTCACTGATATTGCCGGAAAACAAGCGATCCGCAGCGGCGAAAAACTTATAAAAAAACAGGTATAGCAGGGGTGCGGAAACCACCGCCCAAAGGATCTGGAAAAATACAATCCGGATGCTTTCATAGGAAAACACCAATTGCCCGGCGGATACGGAGGCTGCAACCCAGAAGATGAGCTGTTGGAATACAACCCCGGCAACGACAATCGCCGGGAACAGATAGGTGTGCCTGAGATCCAGAAACCGCCATGTCTGGCGAAATGCCAAAAACAGCCAGATATAAGTGGTAAGGTAAATTCCGGCGGGCGCCCCGGAGATCATGTCCATCATTATGGCGGAAATCAGGACAACCGGCAGCCCTTCGGTCAGGCTGCGGTAGAGGCTGAAGTAAATGACAAGGGGTATGAGCAGATCATACAACCACAGCCCGCCTAACATCCCCGGTATAATGGTGGTCTTCAGTACCACGAGAAGCAGGCATAATATGAAAATAACGATGTATTGCATAGTGTTTCCGGCCGCATCCCTTCTCACCAGGGGCTCTGTTTTCTCAGGAATCCAGAAGCCCCGTATCGATATCCGGAGGATCGAGTATGACAAGCACTTCCTCCAACCGGTGAAAATCGGCAAACGGCGTAATCTCGACTTCCTGAAATATGCCGGAACTCCGCCGTATGCTCCTGGAAACCCGGCCCACGGGAAGACCTTTGGGGTAAATCCCGTCCAGGCCGGATGTAATTATGGTATCCCCGGTATTGATATCTGCCTTGTGGAGGGCGAACTCAAAATGGCACACACTGCTCGAAAGGCCCTTTACCATCCCGCGGGCTCTCGTCCTCTGAACCATTGCATCCACTGCGTGGTTGCGGTCAATAATCAGCAATATTTTGGCATGACTGCGGGAAACACCGGTAACCTGTCCCACTATCCCTTCCGGCACCATAACGGGCATTCCGGTTTCGATCCCGTCGCTCCGCCCGCGGTTGATGATGACCGACTGGTACCATGCAGAGGGCTCTCTGCCCACGACGCTTGCAAGAACGGTCTTATGTTCCGTGTTTTCGCGGAATTCCAGAAATCCTTCCAGCCGCTTGTCAAGCAGCCGGCTTTCCCTGCACAGATGAAGTTGATGGCGGGCTTCTGCAAGCCCCCGCTCTAGTTTTTCATTTTCCTTGGCTGCTGTGGCAAGGGAAAAATACCTGTGCCAGGTGTTTTCGGCAAACCGGGTCGTATGGGTCACGCCTTCCATGACCGGGGCGGTGAAAAACAAAACGGTTTCCACGGCAGCAGGGTAAACGGAGGATTTCCTTATGTAGTTAAACGAAAATACGATTCCATTGGCTGCAACAAGGAAGATCAAACCGGCAATGACCATGGTTTTTTTGGAAAACATGGGTTAGTCGATCACCACCTGCTTCAGAAACTCTATGTTGGCCAACGTCATCCCCGAGCCAATGGCGATGGTCGACAGCGGATCTTCGGCGATGGTGATCGGCAGTCCGGTTTCCTCCCGAAGGAGCTTGTCCAGGTTTTTCAAGAGGGCGCCGCCACCGGTCAGAACGATGCCCCGGTCCACGATATCCGCTGAAAGCTCGGGCGGCGTCTGTTCCAGTGCAATCTTGGTGGTTTCCACTATGGCGTCGATCTGTTCCGAAATAGCCACCCGGATCTCCTCGGAATCTATGGCGAGGATCTTGGGAATACCGGATACCAGGTCTCTTCCCTTCACCTCGATGGTTTCGTAGTTTTCAGTCTCGGGAAATGCGTTTCCGATGGTCATCTTAATGATTTCCGAAGTCCTCTCGCCGATCAGAAGGTTGTATTTCCGCTTGACGTACTGGATGATGGCCTCGTCCATTTTATCGCCCGCAACGCGGACGGAGCGGGAAAAAACGATCCCCGCAAGCGAAATTACCGCCACTTCGGTCGTGCCGCCGCCGATGTCGACAACCATGTTGCACCCGGGTTCCGTAATGGGCATTCCGGCGCCGATGGCCGCCGCCATGGGTTCTTCGATGAGAAAGACTTCCCGTGCCCCAGCGGATTCGGCCGCTTCCTTGACGGCGCGTTTTTCAACGGGCGTAATGCCGGTAGGAACAGCCACCACGATCCGCGGCCGGATAAAGGTTCGGCGGTTATGGACCTGCTGGATGAAATGCCGCAGCATGGCTTCCGTGACGTCGAAGTCTGCAATCACGCCGTCGTGCATGGGCCGGATGGCAACGATGTTTCCCGGCGTGCGGCCCAGCATGTTCTTGGCCTCGAGCCCCACGGCCACGACCTTGCTTTTCCCGCGTCCATCGGTACGGACGGCAACCACGGACGGCTCGCTCAGCACAATACCTTTGCCTTTGACATATACCAGCGTATTGGCAGTGCCCAGATCGATTGCAAGATCATTGGAGAAAAAACCGAACAACGAGTCGAAAAACAAAGTATGAC
>SLJY01000191.1 GCA_007134875.1 Desulfobacterales bacterium | reverse complement strand
TATAAGGCAGGTCCGGACGATTGAAGCGCGCAGGATTGTTGAAAACTTTTTGGAAATGCCCCCCTTTCCTTCCGCAGGCCCCCCAATCGTGGCTTGATTTTCAGATAGCCCCTGTAGATGCCTCGTTCAGGCGCTATGCCCACGAATCAGACCTGAAGTCAATTTATGAGCATTGCATTCCGCCCACCGGCGGTGAAAGGGCTAACTGGTCGCCGTCCTTAAGGACCGTGTCGAAGCCGGCCACCCGGTTGTTGACAAAGATGATCTTGAATCTTAACACCTGTATCTATAATTCTCCGATGACAATTCGATGCCACGGACGGGTTATCGGTGAATGGTTGCGAATGGCCTATTTGCGAGGTATCGAATAGATATTCATAAGTATAGCAATGATCCGGCACTTCAAGGATCTCAAGAATATCCTTTTGCAGATCTGTAAGCTCGGATACGAAACCATAGGCTTCACCGTTGGGCAGAATCATTTCCCCGTGGACGATGTGCTCAAACTTCAGCTTGACAAAAGGCTTTTTTGCCGATTATGAAAGTTCAATTTGGTTTGTAATCGGGATCGACATACTCTGCATTTGGCTCTTTTATGCCCTAAAAAAGAAAGCAGGTAATCTTTTTCCCAAAAGGATCCTTGGCGTTGATCCCGCGGAAGTGGAAGAAAAGGGTACAAAAAGGGGCAAGCGGTCAGGCAAACGCAGGGAGATGACTTGATACGCTGGAGGGAAAATAATAATCTCGGAAACGGGCCTTATCCCATCGATATGGACAGCCCGGCAGCAAGTCAAGCCATCGGTTTTTTCGAGGGGCGGCATGTGTCCGTTTTGCGTCCCCGGGCCCCCTTGCCGAAGCAGAACGAGTCACATGCCCACGTGCACGATTCCTACGAGTTTACCATTCCCTATCGTTTGATCCGATATTCGCCAGACAGGTTCGTACCGTTACGAATCGATATATAAGGATCCTCCGGGATAACAGAAGCGGTTGTTCTCGCATTATACGCCTCCATGATTATTATTGTCGGTATTGTCGGCATGCGTAAAACCAAATCTTCCCCCGATTTTCTGATCGGGGGCGGTGTTTTTGATCCCTGGATGACGGCCTTTTCATACGGGACGGCATATTTTTCGGCTGTCATATTGTTAGGTTTTGCCGGTAGGATTGGGTGGGATTTCGGACTTTCTGCCTTGTGGATCGCTGTTTTTAAAGCTGTTATAGGCGTTAATATTGCATGGCGAATCATATGTCGGTTTATAACAGTTTGACGAAAAGCGTCATTGAAGTAATATTTTCCATATATTCCCGGCGACATTATGCGAATGCATCTTTACTTGAGTACTTGATGCAAAAACCACAATCAGGCATCAATCGGTGGATGATCGGACGATGCCCACGAAAGGAGCATGCAAAATGACAAAAGAGCAGATGCCCAAAAACTATCAGCAAATGCAATCCCATAACCCCAAGTTGATGCAAGCCGTGTCCGAGCTAGGCCGGGCAGCGCGTTCCGAAGGACCTTTAGACGAAAAGACGATTGAATTGATCCAAATGGCGGCGGCGGCCGCATTGAAGCTTGAAGGCGCCGTGCATAGTCATACCCGCAGGGCACTGGATGCGGGGGCTGCACCGGAGGAAATCCGGCACGCCCTGACGGTGCTGACGTCCACGATAGGTTTTCCAACGGTTGCTATGGCTATTAGCTGGATGCGTGATATTACCGGCGAGTAACCCCGAAAGTAAACCAGCCGCAGGAAGTACCGATGCCGGGTTTGAGGCCTTGTGCGCAAGCCCTTTCGACCGCACGCCGCATTGGGATATGTAAGTCCCGTGCATTATAAAAATTTACAAAGGGCAGCATAAACCGCTGCATAGCAAGGGCGGGGAATGGCCGTAACGGGGTTTCCGGGAAACGAGGTGAACGTCATGCCCCGCCTGAGCAGATTTCTTGTTCGTCGCAGAGGTTCGGGTAATGGAGTGCATCTATTCAAACGGCCTTTAGAAGGGGTATTTTAACCCGGCCATATCACATTGAAAGGCAAAAGCATGACGAGACAGTTTCACCACGAGATTATTGAACCCATACAGAATCGCTGGTCTCCGCGCGCATTCAGCACCCAGGCGGTTAACGATCAAGACATCCTGGCGCTGATGGAAGCTGCCCGCTATGCACCTTCCTGTTTTAACGAACAGCCCTGGCGATTTATTATAGCCAGGCAAGCCGATACCCTTGAAAAAGCAAGAGGCGCACTGACCGATAAAAACAGGCGATGGGCGGATAAAGCCCCTGTGCTGATTGTCGTGCTCGCCCGGAAAAATTTTGAAAAAAACAATGAGCCCAACCGCTGGCACACCTTCGATGCAGGCACGGCATGGGGGTTTCTTGCGCTTGAAGCGCAGCAACGGGGCCTTATCACCCATGCAATGGGCGGGTTTTCACCTGAAGCGGTGCACAAGGCCTTTTCCGTAAACGATGAGTACACGATTGTCACTATCATCGCTGTCGGCTATATGGGTGACAGCGATGAACTTCCGGAAGATCTCCGTGAAAAAGAAAGGCCGGGAACGCGCAAATCGTTGACAGAACTCGTTCTTGCTGGCTTATAGCATATCGTTTGTCACAAGTTTTTCAAAAACTCCTTTTTTCCAGCATCCGGGGACATAAAGCAATACCCCCGCACCGGCGAATCGCCTTGTTTTGCATGAACCGGACAATACCGGCAATACGGATTAAAACCGGAGAAACGGCCATTGTTCCCAGGTTGCAGTCATTAAGGGGCTGTCTGCATCATCCATTGACGATGTTCCGTAGATTCGGAAGCAGGCGCAAGGCGCTCTGTTTGCCGGTATTCGCGTCAATCAAGAAAGGTCATTCTCTGTTTTTCCAGGGCGTCAAGGTTTCTGCGCATGCCGACGATCCGAATGTGCCTTTCCCTTGGATCCTGAAGCTTCATGAGATTGTCGGTTTCCTGAACAATTACGCGGTCCGCCTCCACGCGGCACCGTTCGTAGTAGGCTTCCGGCGGGCTGAAAAAACCGTATTTTTCCCGTTGGTCAATGGTGAACTCAATGGACTTGTGAATCAACTCTACGATGGCACGGCGGTCGAGACGATCGGTTTCGTAATTGAGCCATTGGTGCCAGACCGGCTGCGAGAGTCCCTGGATATATTCCTCGAGGTTTTTGTACAGCAGGCGGTAGCCGAATTGCTCAGGGGCATCAAACGCCTGCGATCCCGGATCGAGCACGATCGGACCCATGACCTGCCCCCCGATGGGAACGCTATCGGCAATATCGCCGAAATCTCCCCGGGCCATGGCATCGTGATTCAAAGCATCCAATTGGGACCACAGCTCCCATGTTTGCCTTGCCTCCTGTTCGGTTTCCCCGGCCAGGCCCACGGAAAAAAAATTGGTGACAGGAATCCGGTACTTGTGACAAAGCCGGATGGTTTCAAGAAACGCCCGGTTCGAATAGTGCCGGCCCAGCCGATTGCGAACGGCATCGCAGCCGGTGTCCGGGCACAGGTGCAAAATGACCCGCCGATCGATTTTTGAGATATCCCGGATGAAATCTTCGTCGGCAGGCGCCAGAAGGTCGAGGGAGAGCCTTTCAAATTCCGGTTTTTCTCGGTTCAGAGCTTCCATCAGTTCCCGCCAGTATTGCTTCCCGGCCATTCGGGGGTCCTGGTAAAGCCCGATGAACGGAATCCCGCCGCTTACCAGCCGGTTCATGTCCGCCACGATTTTCTCGGGGCTTCGGAACGCGGGCCGGTCCATTCCCAAATACTTCTTGTATGTGTATGACGAACCGCCACAAATGGCACAGTTGTAGGTACAGCCCCGGCAGACCGCCAGGCTCCATCGGTTGGGAGCATCCGGTATGAAAATCGAGGTTCCCGGATCAACAAGGTCGAAACGGGTGAACTCGAAATCGTCGAGGTCCTTGCTGGCCGGCATCAGGGGGTTAACGCGAACGGCGCCGTCGCCGTCCCGGTAAGTCAGGTTGGGCGCAGCCGCAATCTTGCCGCTGGATTCAAGAGAGCGGACAAGTTCCAGCATGGGTTTTTCCCCCTCGGCGCGCACAACACCATCGACAAAAGGATATTTCGTAACGATCTCATCGTGAAAACGGGTGGCGGTCAGCCCACCCATTATCACCATGGCATCGGGGTGCAACGCTTTGCACAACCGTGCGATCTCGACGGCCCCCTGGGCATGCTGCTGGAAATTCAGACCAATTGCAAAAACCCGGGCGGAAGATGCCCCAAGATGTTCTTCCACGTCGAAGCCGGGAATATTGACCATGCGATCGCACAGGTTGTCCACGGTGGCTTTGTATCCATGGCGGTCAAGGTATTCGGCTATACTTATCATGCCGATGGGCACCTTGTTGAACTGTATGCCTTCCACCGTGCGCCCCATGGCGCCGGGAAAAAGCGGCCTTCTGCGAAAATCATAAACCGCGGGCGGGTGAATCAATGTCACGTCAAAATGGGTCATCGTAATTTCGAATCGCTCCAGGCATTGCAAAAATCAATCGACATCCGTCAGGATGACCAGTATCGAAGCCGGTTCGGTCCCCAGAACCTTGAAACCGCGTTCCACATGGGGCGGAATGTAGATCATCTGCCTTTCGTGGAGATGGTGCTCCTCGTCATGCCCGAATACCGTTATCCGGCCGGTAATCACCACGTAAACCCGCTCTTTGGGGGAAGAGGACATCGTGGCGCCACCTTCGGGAAGAAAATGGGAAACGCCCACTGATGTTCGCAGGGTGTCCTCCCCCATGACAAACTTCGTCATGCTGGAGCAATTGTAGTGGCCCGGAGCATCATATAAATTGCCGTCCCCGATTCTGACCAATTTCATTTTTGCCATTCGTATTGTACCCTTTCTTTTATGTAAAAAGCAAAAAAAGCTGCTTTCTTTTCTCGGAAAGCAGCCTTTTCGTTTACGCTACACTGTAAGTATGGTTGTGCCGCTGTTGCCCATCAGGCCGTACGTCTGGGCCATTGCAACCTTGCAGTCGGGAACCTGGCGTTCACCGGCGCGGCCGCGAAGCTGGTCGGCAGCTTCCACCACCTGCCAGATCGCCTGGGCGCCGATAGCCTCTCCGAATGAGGAAAAACCGCCGCTCGGGTTGACCACCACTTTACCGCCCATCTGGGTCTGGCCCTCGCGCAGCATCTTGTGAGCTTCCCCTTCGCCGCAGAATCCGCAGGTTTCGAGATACTGCAGGTAGTGCCAGGAGCTGTTGTCGGGAAGCTCAAGCACGTCCACGTCTTCAGGGCCAATGCCGGATTTTTCATAGGCCTGGCGCGATGCGGAGTAGCTCTCGCTCAACATCGGCGCTTCGGCTTTTGCCGGTGCGGAAAGAGCGGAAATGCGAATGGTGGGATCCCCGTACATGGCGCTGCCCATGGTGGTGGCGGCGATTTTTACAGGCTTGTTAGCAGCCTGGATTTTTTTGGGATCCGCCGAAAGGATCACGACGGCCGCCCCGTCGCTGACGGCGCAGATTTCATAGAGGCGCAGCGGGTCGCATACCATCTTGGAGTTGAGAACCTCTTCCCGTGTATATTCTTTCTTGTATCTGGCGTTGGGGTTCTTGGCTCCGAACTGGCTGAGCAGTACTTTGATATCGGCCAGGTCTTCGGGGGTGTCGCCGTATTTTTCAAACCGCTTGCGGCATTCCAGGGCCCAGTAAACCGGGTTGGGCATACCGGTCATCCGCCACCGAAGCACATCCCTGTCCTGCTTGGGATCGTCGGATTTTGCGGTAAGAAATCCTTTGGGCATCATATCGACGCCAACGGCCATTGCCGTGTCGGTCTCTCCCGATGCAATGCTGTTGTAGGCCATGCGCAATGCGGCGGAACCCGTGGCGCAGGCATTGTAGACGTTGACCACCGGTATGCCGGTTTCCCCGAACATCCCCTCGATGTACTGGCCGGAAAGATGGCCGGCATTGCCGCCGTAAATCAGAATACCCGACATGATAGCCTGGATTTCCGACCACCTGGCCCCGGAATCTTTGAGTGCTTCGGCCACGGCGACTTCGCCCACCTGCACAAAGTTCCTGTCTGTAAATTTACCCCATGGATGCTCGCCGGTTCCGACGATATAGACATCTCTCATTTTGAATACCTCATCTCGTTATAATTTGCAGATCCGAATGAACGGTTTATTTTACGGCGCGAAAAGCCCACGTTGCCACGTCATTGCCGTCTTCGTCTTTGTACATGACATAATCGATGGTCTCCATTTCCTGGCCGAGCGAAAGGGCGTCCAGGTCGGTCTCCACGATCAGTCCGGCCACGCAAATGCCCTCGGGGAATTCAACGAGACCGAGGCCGTACGGTGCGATATCACCGTCGGTCTTAAAAGGCGGGGGGCACATAAAATGTTGAATCGTGTACGTGTTCAGCTTTCCCTTGTTGGACAGCAGAACTTTTTCAACGTTTTCCCGGGGACAGTCCGGACGATGCTGGGCATGGTATTCCGGGAAAAAGTAGGTTCCGCAGTCATGGCACTTCGCGCTTCTGATCCGCACGCCTTCGTCTGTCCAGGAAAAAAGCTCCGGCAGCCGGGGTATTTTCCCTTCCATTGTATCCATTACTTCCATGGTTTCGCCTCCTTACACATTTAAGTATGATTTACCGCTTTTTCCGTTTATTTCCCCTTGAATACGGGGTCTCTTTTTTCCACGAAAGCGGAAACGCCTTCCACCTTGTCTTCCGTGCTCAGGGCAAGGCTGTACATTTCGCGTTCATAAGCCAGACCGGACTCCAGCCCGACCTGCATGCCGCGATTGATGGCCGCCTTGGCAATCCGCGTGGCCGCAGTGCTCTTGGATGCAATTTTCCGGGCCATTTCCATGACCGTGGGCATCAGTTCGTCAATGGGCACTACTTTGTTCACAAGGCCCAGCCGGTCGGCCTCCTGGGCGGATATGATATCGCCGGTGAGAATCAGTTCCTTGGCGCGGCAGACCCCGATCATTCTGGGCAGGCGCTGTGTGCCGCCCCCTCCCGGGATAAGCCCCAGGTTAATCTCGGGCTGGCCGAATTTCGCCTTTTCATGGGCGACAATAATATCACATCCAAGAACGATCTCGCAACCCCCGCCCAGGGCAAACCCGTTGACCGCGGCAATAACCGGCTTGTGGCAGTTTTCCACAAGCGCGCCCAACCGTTCGATCCTGTGGGCGTCGATAGGCATTGTCCGCTGGAGTTCCTTGATATCGGAACCGGCGACAAACGCTTTTCCCGAACCGGTAAGGACGATGACCCGGATATCGTCATCTGCGACGACATCAGCCATGGCCTCCCGGAACTCTGCGCGGGTCTGGTTGTTAAGCGCGTTCATCGCATCCGGCCGGTTAAACGTGATCGTGGCGATGTTGTCTTTTTTTTCAAGAATAATGTTCTGGAAATCCATCTTTCCCCCTTTTTGTCAGCCGGCATTCTTGTTTCGCTGCATACCGTATTTGCACAGTTTGCTAAGGGCCAGCACCCCGGATCGGATCGACGTAAATACGGGCAGATCCCGGCCCAGCTCTTCCATGATCCGATTTTTGTATTCATTGTATCCAACCAGCATGCAGATGATAACCGGTTTTTGATATTTGGCAGTGATCTTCTGAACAGTTTTCTCATCGAGTACCGGCATGGTATAACTCATACCCGCCAGAATGAGCACGGCCGCATCGATATCGGGGTCTTCCAGGGGTGCGGCCAGGGTGGTCTCCAGCGTCTTGACCAAGCCCAGCTTTTCAATGGAGTACCAGAGATCAACCGGGTTGGCGGGCGGCATATTGGGCGGGAAGACATCCTTGAGTCTCTCGACGGTCATGTCGGTCAGCTTCGGCATCTCCAGGCCATGCTCCGCACAGATATCGGAAACAACGACTCCCACGCTTCCTGCGGCGGTAACGATAGCCACACGGTTCCCCTTGGGAATCGGCTGGGTCGAAAACACCTTTGCCCAATCCTTGATATCGGTAAAATCCTCTGCCTGGATCAGCCCGGCCTGCTTGATGGCCGCCTCCACGATTTTGGTATCCGAGGCCATGCTGCCGGTATGGCTCTGGGCCGCCCTGGCACCGGCTTCGGTTCGTCCGCCCTTGAGAAAGATAACCGGCTTTTTGGCCGCCACGCGCTTGGCAATGGGTACGAAGCGGGCCCCGTCGGCGATGCTTTCAAGATACATGGAAATCACTTCGGTCTGGGGGTCGTCGCCGAAATATTCAAGAAGATCGTTTTCGTTGACATCGCACTTGTTTCCGATGGAACAGACCTTGTTAATGGCCAGGCTTTTGTTGACCACGAGGTCAGAAGACATCCCGGCCGCCAGCAGGCCGGACTGGCCGATCAGTACCGCATTGCCACGCGGTACGTCCTTGAAGGGGAAAAAAGAGGTGGTAATGTCCCGTGACACGATGCCGGAGCAATTGGGCCCGATCACCCGAATGTTTTTTTCCTTTGCGATTTCAACAATTTGTCGTTGCAGCTCCGTGCCTTCCCCGCCGACTTCGGCAAACCCCATGGCCTCGATAATCACGGCTTTTACACCCTTTTCGCCACACGCTTTCATGGCATCGACGCAGAATTTCGCGGGAATGATAAACACCGCGAGATCAACATCTCCGGGTACGTCCTTTACAGAGGGATAGGCTTTCAGGCCCAGAACCTCATCGGCTCCCGGGTTGATGGGGTAAATATCTCCAGAAAAATCACTGTTTATGATATTTTGCAGTATGATGTTGCCGTCTTTTTTCGGGTTGCTGCTCGCACCCACAACGGCAACGGATCTTGGTTTAAAAAAAAGGTCCATCATGGTCGTATCATCCTTTTATCGCTTATTTTCCAATCCATGTACAAGCGGCCGCACGGCCGCTGGCAAACGCTCCGTTTTTCAGCATTGCGAAGGCAAGGCCCGGCGGCCTTCCGCAACGCTTGTCCCCGGGTCTCAATCCTCGAGGATGATCCTTGCATCGACGACCACTGCGCCGTCTTCGTATGCAAAGAGCGGATTCATGTCGATCTCGTTGATCTGGGGCGTCTGATGGACAAAGTTGGAAAGCTTTACGAGCATATCCTGAAGATAGGCGACATCGGCCGGGGGTTGCCCGCGGTACCCTTCCAGCAGCTTTTTCCCCTGGATTTCATTGGTCATTTCAACGGCATCCGCTTTTTCAATGGGTACGATGCGGAACGACACATCCTTGAGCACTTCCACGAGTACGCCGCCCAGGCCGAACATGACCACCGGGCCGAAGGTATCGTCTTTGATCATGCCCATGATGATCTCAAGACCCGGTTTGGCCATCCCCTGAACCGAAATGCCCTCGATATCGGCATTCGGTTGGACTTTTTTGCAGGAGGCCATGATCTCGTCAAACGCGTTTTCCACCTCTTCCTTGTTTTTCAGATTGACTTTGACGCCGCCCGCATCGCTTTTGTGTGTTATGTCAACGGAAGAAACCTTTAAAACGACCGGATAGCCGATCTCTTCGGCAATGGCAACGGCTTTTTCCTTCGTCGGCGCCAGCCGGGTATCCGTGCAATTGATACCCGCTTCGAACAGGATTTGCTTGGCCTCGATCTCCGTCAGAACGGACCTGTTTTCTTTCTTGGCTTGGGCCAATACTTCATCGATAATCACTGGACCTCCTTTATACTTGGTAGCATCTGGCTCATTGGTGTAAACGTCGGCGTAAAAAACATCCGCCGGTGATTGATCCCCCCGGCCGGTTTTCCGTGCCGGGGGGAAGAGGCCGGCTGTTTTTTATGTAAGCCCTGTTTCAAACCGGAATGTCTGATCCGGGTCTGTGATCGCCAGGAGGCGAACGATCGAGCCGTCGCCG
>SLJY01000228.1 GCA_007134875.1 Desulfobacterales bacterium | reverse complement strand
CCGTAATCTAAAAGGAGCCCGAATCATGACAGCTACAAAATGGCCCACCAGTCATTGGCCGGAAGGTGTTGCGGCGGACATAACCGACTATGAAAAGCCGATCTATTCTTTCATAGACGACGCTGCCCGCGATTATCCGGGCAAGGTCTACACGATTTTCAATGACGGAACAAGGACCTTTGCAGAGGTAAAAGACGCGGCGGACCGGATAGCCAACTTCCTGGCCACCAAAGGCATCAAAAAAGGCGATCGCGTCGCCATTTTCCTGCCAAACATTCCGCATTATCCGGCTATCTTTTTCGGTATCCTTAAAGCCGGGGGCGTATGCGTTACCTGCAACCCCCTTTATACCCCTTCGGAGCTCAACTACCAGCTCAAGGATGCGGGAGCCAAGGCTGTCTTCTGCATGGATCACCCCGAATTCTACCCCACCACGGTCGAAGCCATCAAGAACACGAACGTGGAAAATGTGGTCTACTGCAACGTCAAGGCCTATCTGCCCAAGATAAAAGGTTTTCTGGGCTCACTGCTCGGCAAGATCCCCAAAGCCCAGAGCCACGACCCCAACCACGTGAGTTTCGATGACATGCTAACCTCCTCGGAGCCCAAGCCGCCCGCCGTGCAAATCGATCCCGCGGAAGACCTTGCACTGATCATCTACACGGGCGGAACCACCGGACGGCCCAAGGGTGCGGCGCTCTGTCACACCAACTTCACATCCAACGTCGCCGCCCTGGAGGAATGGGGACGACTCGACCATGGTACCGGTAAACCGGAAAAAATGCGCAAGGGTGGTTTTCATACCTATCTTGGCGTGCTTCCCTGGTATCACAGCTTCGGCCTGACAGTCTGCATGCTTTCCGCTGCCGCAAGCGGGTCGAGAATGGTCTGCATCCCGAACCCCCGCGATGGAAACCCGCCTTTTACCGTGGTCCTCGAAGCAGTACAGAAATACAAGGCCACCATCATGCCGGCGGTGCCAACGATATTCGTGGCGTTTACCAACCATACCAACGTGGATAAGTATGACCTAAGCTCCCTCATGGGCTGCTTTTCCGGCGGCGCCCCGCTGCCCCCGGAAGTCTGCAAGCAGTTCGAAGCCAAAACCGGCGCCGTGATCTTTGAGGGCTACGGCTTGAGCGAAACCGCACCGGTTGCCAGCGCCAACCCCACGAGCACGACTAACCGAAAAATTGGCAGCATCGGGTTTCCGATGCCCGGCACCGATATCAAGATCGTCGATCTCGATACAGGACAAACACCGCTGCCACAGGGTGAAGACGGTGAAATCGCCATCGCCGGGCCGCAGGTAATGAAAGGATACTGGAACCGCACCGAGGAAAACCAGGCTGTTTTCCGCGAAATCGAAGGGCGCCGCTACTTCCTGACCGGCGACATCGGTCATGTGGATGAAGACGGCTACATTATCATCACGGACCGCAAAAAGGACATGATCCTCGTGGGCGGTTTCAACGTCTACCCGCGCGAAGTGGAGGACGTCCTTTTCACCCACCCGAAGGTGGAGCTGGCCGCGGTGGTCGGTGTGCCCGACGGCAAAGGCGGCGAAATGGTAAAGGCCTACGTCCAGCTAAAACCCGGTCAGACGGCAACGGCGGAAGAAATCGAGCAATTCTGTAAGGAGAACATGGCCGGCTACAAGCGGCCGAGACAGATCGAGTTCAGGGATACCATCCCCGTCTCCCCCGTGGGCAAGATCCTGCGGCGCGTCCTGCGAGACGAGGAGATGAAAAAGGAATAATAATGATGCCAACGGCATAAACCGTATTGTCAATCCGGCGCAGCGGACTTCCGCTGCGCTTTTTTATGCCGTTTTCATATGGCCACAGAATCGGCTTATAACGCTGTAAGCAGACGTTCGTGGATATTGTCGAATCCGCCGTTGGACATGACCAGCACCACATCCCCGGGGCGCGCCCGGCCGGCGATAAAGGAGATAATACCTTCGGTATCGCGAAAAAAATGGGCATCGGCGCCGCGGTCTGCAAGATCTTCCACCAGCTGTTGGCTGGAAAACCGTTTGTCTTTCGGAATTTTGTCTAAAAGCGGAGGCTTTCGGATGCAGATGGTATCCGCCCCGGAAAAGCATCCCGGATAGACGCTTTGAAACACGCTTCGCATGCTGGTATTGGTACGCGGCTCGAATACGGCGAAAAGTCCGGCATCCGGGTAGAACTCCCGCACCGCCGCCACGGTGTGCTTCACTGCGCTCGGATGGTGGGCGAAATCATCCAGCACGAGCACACCATTTTTGACACCCCGGATTTCCTGACGCCTCCGGATACCGCTAAACGTTTCAAGCCCCCGCCTGATATCATCCACCGGCAGGCCAGCCCCTGCGGCCAAGGCCACGGCGGCCAGAGCGTTCCAGCGATTGTGCGCGCCCGGCATTTTCATGCGGAAACGGCCAAACAGCCGTCCGTCGCGGATCACCTCGAAGCCGTTGTACGGGAAATCTGGCCAGTGCTTCCCGATTTGCCACATGGCCGTGCCGTCCATCCCGTACATCTCGATGTGAACGTTTCTCCCGGCAACAAGTCCCCGAACGGTTTCATCCCCGTCAAATGCTATGAGCCGTGCGCCCGGATCCATCCCGGAAAGATATTCATCAAAAGCAGTGCGGATATGCGCCAGGTTGTCGAAAATATCGGCGTGATCGAACTCGACGGAGGTTACAACGGCCGTATTTGGCGGGTAGTGAAAAAACTTGGCCTTTTTATCGAAAAAGGCCGTGTCGTACTCATCGCCTTCCAACACGGCCCATCCTCCGCTGCCGGTGCGGTAATTGGAGTGAAAATTGCCCAGGATGCCGCCAATGAGAAAAGACGGATCCATGCCCCCCTCGAACAAAAGCCATGCGATCATGGCGGACGTGGTGGTCTTACCGTGGGTGCCCGTCACCACAACGGCTTTCCGGTCCTCCACCAGGAACCGATTGACGGCTTGGGGCATGGAACAGTAGGGGATCCGCTTTCGGGCAACCGTTGCCACTTCCGGATTGTCCCGGCGCACCGCGTTGCCGATGACAACCAGGTCCGGTCCGTAGGCTGGATTGTCAGCCGAAAAGCCCTCGGTCACCGGGATTTTCTTCCCGGCCAGAAAGGTGCTCATGGGCGGATACACGTTGGCATCCGATCCTGTCACACAAATTCCCTTTTCCCGCAGCACCGCTGCCAGCGCGCCCATGGCCGTGCCGCATACGGCTATCAGGTGAACCGACGCCACGTTTCGGGGAATGGTATTCAGGGCGGGATCCAGCACTGGCCCACCCGGGCCGGCCTGATCCGTCACCGAACAATCCGCTTCCGGGCCATCCGATCCTTTCGGTCCCGCTTCAGCGCTCCCGGTCTTCTTCTGCTCCACTGGCGGCATCCTCTTTTTCAATTCATTTTCCCGCAGACCCGGCCGCGCTGTTTACGAAAAATTTTACCGGCTGATCGCTACGGAAGCCGGGACAGCGCATCCTCGGCTGCCGCAAGGAACAGATCCGCGTCGGCTGTCTCGTGAGCCGCGGAGACAAATAGCGCCTCGAACTGGGAAGGCGGCAGGTAGATGCCCTTTTTTAGCATCCGGTTGTAATACTCCGTAAACTGCTCAAGATTTGACGTTTTTGCATCTTCAAAGTTGTTCACCGGCTGATCGGTGAAGAAAAAACTCATCATGGATCCGGCCCGGTTGACCGTCAGCGGTACGCCCAGTTGTTCGGCCAATCGCAGAACACCGCTGCATAAGCGCGCGGACACTTCTTCCAGCTCCTCGTAAAAGCCCGGTTTCTGCAGCTCCTTCAGGGTGGCGATCCCCGCGGCCATGGCCAGGGGATTTCCCGAAAGGGTTCCTGCCTGGTATACCGGACCCTCCGGGGCGATCTGCTCCATCATTTCCTTTTTCCCGCCGTATGCCCCCACCGGCATTCCGCCGCCGACAATCTTTCCGAAACAGCTCATATCCGGTATCACGTTGTAGAGCGCTTGAGCGCCTCCGTAAGAGATCCTGAACCCCGTCATAACCTCGTCGAAAATCAGGACGCTTCCGTTTTTGCGGGTCTGTTCACGGAGGGATTCCAGAAATTCCGGATGCGGGGGAACAAGCCCCATGTTTCCGGCAACCGGCTCCACGATGACCGCTGCAACACGACCGCCCTGCTCCGCCATGAAACGGCTGAAGGCTTCCGTGTCGTTATAGGGCAGGGAAACCGTCTGCCGGATCGCGTCTTCCGGTACACCCGGGGATCCGGCTATGTTCAGCGTGGCGACTCCGGAACCCGCGGCCACGAGCAGGGTGTCCGCATGACCGTGGTAGCAGCCGTCGAACTTCAGGAGAAGATCGCGCTTGGTAAATGCGCGGGCCGCACGGATCGCCGACATGGTCGCCTCGGTTCCGGAATTAACCATGCGGACCATCTCGACCGAGGGGACGGCTTCCACGACCATTTCCGCCAGCTCCACCTCCAGATCAACAGGTGCGCCGAAACTTACCCCGCGCCCGAGCGCTTTTTCAATGGCTTCGATGACGGCGGGATGGCGGTGGCCAAGTATCAGAGGCCCCCATGACCCAACGAAATCGATGAATTCGTTTCCGTCGGCATCGGTCATCCGGGAACCCTGCGCCCGGTCTATAAACAAAGGATTTCTTCCCACGGATCGGCAGGCCCTTACCGGCGAGTTGACGCCGCCCGGAATCCGTTTTTTTGCCCGCTCATAAAGCAGCGTGGATCTTTCATCGTATTTCATCTTTCCCCCTGTTTTCTGAAAATCATCCGCATGGTATCGCGGATGGCGGATGGGCAGCAAACAGCCTTTTATAATTTGCTGTAAACGTAACAAAGTAAACTGGGTGCGTCAAGCAACCCCGGCGAAACTTGCTCCGGAAACGAACGGATCGTTGACAAAGCGTTCGGCCTGTATAAAATAGAATGATACGATGAATTTTTTAAAATGATCGAATCAGATAAAACAAGGAGGCGGATCATGGGTGAAAACGGTCATTGCTGCCAGCAGCCGGAGAATTTAAAAAACACTCCGGAAAACTGCAAGCCCCAGCAGATTCATATCTGCCATGGGGATTTGGAGGCTCATCCCTGCGCATGCAGGCAGCAGGAAGAGAAAAAAAACGAGTAAAACCGACGAAAACATGACACAGCAGCAGAAAATTAAACAGTTCAAAAAAATCCTGTCCTACATACTGGAACGGCATCCCGGGGAGTTTGGGCTCATACCCGACGAGGCCGGGTATGTCAAGATAAAGGACCTGCTAAAGGCCCTCAATGAAACGGACGGATGGCGGAATATACGGGAAAGCACCATCAGGGAGCTGCTTCTGGTGGACAAAGACCCACCCGTCGAAATCGATGACAACCGCATCCGTGCCCGGCAGAGAGACTATCTCCCGCAGATAGAGCCCGTGCCGGAACCGCCGAAAATTCTCTATACGAGTGTCCGGAAAAAAGCCTATCCCCACGTTCTGGAAAAAGGCATCTTTTCTCCGGACAACATCGGGGTAATCCTGAGCCCGGACAGAGAAATGGCCACCCGCCTTGGCCGCCGCAAAGACCGTGAACCCGTTGTGCTCACGGTCCACACGACCCAAGCAGCCGGCCGTAACATTGCTTTCAGCCGTTTTACCGAGATGCTATGCATAGCGGATCATATTCCTCCGGACGTCCTTACCGGCCCGCCGCTGCCCAAAAAAGCGGAAAAGGCCAAAAAGCCATCGCCGGCAAGGCCTAAAACCACCCAACCCGGGGCCGGAAGCTTCTCGGTAACCGCAGAAATGCTTGACGCCGGGGCCGGTAAAAAGACAAAAGATGTAAAGAAGAAATCGGACTGGAAGAAGGATCGCAGGCACCGAAAGAAAAATGACCGCAAAGCCTGGCCCGATGAATTTTGAACCCCCCTTTGCAAAAAAATCATTGACAAGAAACCGGCTGGCAGTTATATACACTTCTTTAAATCATCCGGGCCGTTAGCTCAATCAGGCAGAGCAACTGACTCTTAATCAGTAGGTTCAAGGTTCGATTCCTTGACGGCCCACCACACAAGCATCCGAGCAGATCCAAAAAAACTCAAAAAGCCCCGAAAACAAGGACGTTTTCGGGGCTTTCTTACTTCGTGTGGTCCAGCAAAATCCATTAACATCCGGGGGTATGTGAGGGTACAAGTAATTTTGACGGCTTCGTAAAAAGTCCAATATCTGCGTTAGACCCAAATGGACTAAAGATTATGCCAACACCGTATGGCGGCGCCTGGAAAGCGACATTATGCCCTGGCTGAAGAACTATCCCATTGATGAAATTTCGACGGCAGAGTTGTTGTCTGCATTGCGGCGAGTGGAAACTAGAGGGGCAATTGATACGGCTCACCGCATTTGCCAATACCTGAACAATATCGGCAATTATTCCGTGGCTTGCGGGTATATTGAAAACAATCCGGCCAACAATCTCACTAAAGCCCTGACGCAGACACTCAAGCGATCCATGGCGGCAATAACAGAGCCCAAGCGAATCAGGAAACTGGTTGTTTAGCGTTCAACACAGAGAGATTCAGGATATTGCCATAAGCGCTCTTTTAGGGTAGCAGTGCTGGCATGAACAAACCCGTCAACTTCGTCCTTTCCAGGTCGAACCAGGTCAACAGCCAGGTGGGAGCACTCAAAAAATTTTATGGGCAAGAATAATTCCGATAACGACAGCCGCCTTGTATATTCATCGGAAGCACCCCGGATGTGTGAAAATTGCGGCAAACCCCTCGCAAAATGCCGGTGCCGTCACAAGCCGGCGGCGCCTTCCGGCGACGGTATTGTCCGGGTGGAGCGGGAAACCAAGGGTCGCAAGGGCAAGGGGGTTACCCTGGTTATGGGAATACCCCTTGGAAAAGAAGCCCTCAAAAAATTGGCTAAACAGCTCAAGGCTAAATGCGGCGGCGGGGGAACAGTTAAAAACGGCGTAATTGAAATCCAGGGGGATCATCGGGATCTGATCATGGAAGAACTCAAAAAAGTGGGGTTCATCGTCAAACGCAGCGGCGGGTGAGCAAAAGATGGCACAGTCTGAGGGTATGAGGATAAACAGCGGCAAGTTCGGAATCCAGATTGTCTTGCTGTCAAGCATTCCGCCAATGCATGCATTTCCCGCCTTGCCCGTTCCTCTCCGGTGATATGCGGGAAAGCGGGCGGTGTCCTCCAACCGGGAGATGAAAAAATTTGCAGAGATGACGGATAGCTGCGAATTGGTGCAGCCGTCATTCCCGCTGACAAAAGAATTTATCGCTTCGGATGGCTTTTATCCCAGCCCAGGCACATATAAAATGTGGGACGAAGCAATGGCCGGGGTTATCCGGCAAAAATGGCAATAGCAGGTATGTATTTCACGCACGATAATTACTCAGCATTCTTCTATGTCACACAGGCCTTGGTCCTGAACTTTTTAAAAGGCCGTCTGATCGCGACTTTATTCTGAAAAAAGCTTTGGTGCCGGACAAGCGGCATTTTTACCAATTATTGCCATAATATTCAGATATATTTGAATATCTATCATATACCCTTTTGTATACGACAACCGGAAACCTTCCATCGGGCAATCCGAGACGGCGACTACAACAGATCCCGGTCTTTCAGACCTTCGATTGCAAGGGTGCTGCCGATAACCATGAGCCGGTCGCCGGCAACAAGCTTCTCGTCCGGCCCTGGCGTGCGGATCTGCTCCTCGCCCCGATGGATTGCGACCACGGTCACCCCGTAATTCTGGCGAAACTGCAGGCCGGCAAGGCTTTTTCCGATATTTTCTGAATTTTTAGGCACCCGCATTTCGGCCACTGCAAACCGATCTTCCCCGTCCGTTCCGCTATCCGGTATCTCGTTGAGCAGATCCTCGGCCCGCTTAAGCTCTTCATCCGGGCCGGTGAGCACCAGCCGGTCACCGGGATATATCTGAAAATCCGGGCCCGGATCGAAGTGGACATACCCCGCCCGGCTTACAGCCAGTATGGAAACCCCCATTTTCGGGCGCAGGGGGATGTCCTTCACCTCGGCTCCGGCATAGGCTGATCCCGTGCGTACCCGGACCTCCCGGAAGGAAATGGACCATCCGAAATCATCAGGCAGTACGTCCATGGCATGCGTCAAAGCATCCGCGGCCTGTTCGGCCGCATCACTGAAGGGACGGAACACGACATCGGCACCATGAGATTCGAACAACCGGGCCTCGGCCTCGTTTTGCGCCGTCAGTGCGATCTTGCCGCTATATCCAAGGGACTTCAGGAAACCTGCCAGCGACACATTCAATTCCGCAGACCGGATGGTGCTCACCACCCAGCGGGCACGCTTGAGAGGCAGCTGGTCTTGGATTTCCGGGTCGGACATGTCACCGTAGAACACGGTCACCCCGCGATCCCGCCATTTTTTCAGCGCCCCGGGGTCGAAGTCGACGCCGATGATTGTCTTTCGTCTCTGCAGCATATAATCGGCCACCCCGCTTCCATAGTTTCCCAGACCGATCAGAATGGCATCGATTGCCAGAGGGGCATGCCCGGATTCGATGTTTGATTCCCGGTAAGGATTTTCCCGCTCGAAAATACGCAAAGGCTTCGAAAGCAGGTTATACAAGGGATCGGAGTAAAGAATCATGTACGTGGAGGCAAAAATCGTCACAACACCGACCAGGGTAATCAGGCCCAGGATCTCATCCGTAATGTGACCGATGGAGAGCCCCAACGCCGCCACGATGAGGGAGAACTCGCTGATCTGGGCCACTGTGAGTCCCGCTTTGAAACCGGTGCGGCGACGGTATCCCATCGCCCCCATTATCACCAGCACGATGATAGGATTTCCAACCAGGACGAACAGGGAAAACACGGCGGAAGTTCCCAACTGGGCGCCCACGGTCGCCCAGTCTAGCCTTGCCCCTAAATCGATGAAAAAAAACAGCAGCAGAAAGTCCCGGAGAGTGTAGAGCCGAACGCCGATGGCATCCCGGTAATCAGTGGAAGCAAGCGATATTCCCGCGAGAAAGGCGCCGACCTCCTTGCTGAATCCAAGCACCTCGCCGGTAGCCCCAAGTGCTACCGCCCACGTAATGGAAAACAGCAGAAGCAGCTCCTGAGACTGGGCAAGACGCTGCATGAGTCCGGGAATCACATATTTCATCATCAATCCGATGCCTGCCAGAAAACCGACCCCTTTGACCATGATCAACATGGAGGTCGCAAACATCGACTCCTCCTCGGCAATCCCGGCACCGAATGTGGTCAGGGTGACCAGGGCAGCAATGGCGGCAATGTCCTGGACAATCAGAAAGCCGATGGCGATCTGGCCGTGGAGTGCGTCGATCTCGTTTTTGTCGGAAAGCAGCTTGACAATGATAATCGTACTGGAAAAAGTCAGCGCCACTGCAACATAGGCGGCATGAAGCATCTCCATGCCGAATCCCAGCGCGATTATAAAACCAACCGCCGAGGTGAAGATGATCTGGCCGAGTCCGGTTGCCAGTGCAACCGGACCAGTGGTACGAATCAGGTTCAGATCGAGCTTGAGCCCCACGATAAACAGCAAAAGGGCAATGCCGATTTCGGCAAGCAGTTCGATTTTATCATAGGATTCGATAATGCCCAGCACAAAAGGTCCCGCAATAATTCCCGTGGCCAGAAACATGATGATCAGGGGCTGGCGAAGCTTGTGCCCGATAAATGAAAGCAGGGTTGCAAGGCCAAGGATCACGGCAATTTCAACAAATGTATCTCCTAACGGCATTAATAGTCTCCAGTCGTCAAATACCTTTAATTCATATGCATTCTAACGCTTCGGCGCTTCTCTGCCCCTGCGACCCCGCAGCTATCGCGTAAAAGCAACCAAATTCAGGCCACAATTCCAATTTATATCAGGATTATCATAACCTGTCATGCTTTTCTGAGATCCATCCGGCCGCCGCCTCACACCATTTACGGACCATAACGGCTGGTTTGCCGGCTTCGTAAAAAATCCAACAGGGTCTCAGATCCGTACATTCCGGCCATAACGATTTTTTTATCCAAAAGCTTGTAATGGATTACGCGTTGGTGTATTGGCGAATTGGAGGCCGGTACCCCCGGAAAAGGATGACACCATATCCCTGACGCCCGGGTAACCCTGTTGATAACCGTATATTCACTAGCGGCGGAACCAAAACCGTCTTTTTCGCCAATCTCTGCGTCCGGCTCAAATTTTAATCCTCGAAATACGCCAGGTATTCCAGCGGTTAAAATTTTCGCCGTCCTTGACCTTGACGAAAAATCCCGGTTTTCGTCCGGCCACTGATTGCGAAGATGCTGACGAAATGAACGAACCGACCGATTCCGTAATCGAAACACCCGTCTGGCTGCCCGCCTGGCTCGAGATCCTCTGGGACATACTTGCCACATACCCCTTTCTGCTTGCCCTCGTGATTGTCGTGACGGGCCTGTTCCTGGCGTACCTGGTGCGCCGTTTCATACTCTTCTGGGGGCTTCGGATTTCCGATAAGGCCAATGCCGACCTGCTCGGACAGCTTGTCCGCGTGGGGGCACGGGTGGCGGCGCTGGCCGTGGGGTATATCAGTCTTGTTACCGCACTGCATACCCTTCCTTTAAGCGAGTTCGCCACGGGCATCATCGTCCGGATCCTGCTCAGCTTGCTGTTGCTCCAATTAATGCGAGCGGCACTCCAGGCGAGCCGCATCGCCCTAGAAATGCTCGGCCGGATCCGGGATCGCTTCGCCATCGTGGAAGAGCGCACGCTGCCGTTGTTCGACCTGATGATGACGGTGGTAATTATTGCCATGGGTTCCTACGCGCTGCTGCAGGTCTGGGATATCGATGCCACGGCGTGGCTGGCCTCAGCCGGTGTCATCGGTATCGCGGTCGGCTTTGCCGCCCGGGATACCCTGGCAAACCTGTTTGCCGGTTTTTTCATTATCGCCGATGCCCCCTACAAACTGGGGGATTATATAGTACTCGACTCCGGGGAGCGCGGCGAAGTCACCAAGGTGGGCATTCGTTCCACGCGGCTTCTGACCCGCGACGACGTGGAAGTCACCATTCCCAATTCCGTGATTGCCAATTCCAAGATCGTCAACGAATCAGGCGGTCGCTGGGTCAAGTACCGCATCCGGATCAAGGTCGGGGTGGCTTACGGTTCGGACGTGGATCAGGTGGTGGAGGTACTCGAAGGCATTGCCGCAAACCATGCGACCGTCTGCCGGGAGCCGGCCCCGCGCGTGCGTATGCGGGGTTTCGGTGATTCGAGCCTGGATTTCGAGCTGCTATGCTGGATTGAGCGTCCGGAACAGCGAGGCCTGGTGTCGCATGAACTTTACATGGCCATCTACAAGGTTTTGGACCGGCATGGCATCGAGATCCCGTTTCCCCAGCGGGATCTTTGGGTCAGGGACGTGCCAGCGTCACCAGCAGTGCAGTAAATGAGCAAGTAACTCGTTCGATTTTCAAGGATGACGGCTTCGTAAAAGTCCAATATCTGCGCCAGCGGGAAAACCTGCTGCAGAGAATTTTCGATATCCTTCCGGAGAAGCTATCATACCAGACACCTGGGCTCTTGCTCGCACGATTCGAGACGGTGCTACCATTTTGGACGGGTTGCTGGAAAACGACGCATTTGACGGCAAGAAGAATAATTCTCAATTTTACCTTGGATTTTCGCTCCTTGAAAAATGCCGTTTTTGTTTTTTCGCCTTCAGCAGCGGAATCAACGTCTACAGCCAGCTCGTCTACACGTTCTACAATTCCTGACGATTCGAAGTATTGGCACTGCGTAACGTCCTGCGTCTTATCGGGGTGACGCCCTATTATACATTAAACACCAAGGGATAGGAAGAAACCATGGACTACCGCATGCCCATCCCCCGGCTGCTCCAGGGGCAAAAGGAAGAAGAACGACTGGCACCGGGAACGGTTCGCACCGGCGATACCGTATTCAATGTCCCTAAGCTGGAGAAAAAATTCTCTGCAAGCAGCCCAGCATCATGATGTGATAGCCATTCTGCCCGACGGATGCCGAATTTATGAGTTCCATCCCTGGGAAAAAAGCGCTTTTTTGTTCGACACCTGCGTATACCGGGATGTATCGTTCTACGACTATATGAAGCGGCTCCGGGCCGCGGGGAAGAACCCGGATGACTACAAGACAATCTGTTACTATTACTGAAGATTGACGAGTGCATCGCGGGTGGCTTTCAGGCAGGAAAAACGGGGTCAGGCATAATCGTAGGGAGAAGATTCAGCCGCCGGATCCGGGGGCCGATTGCCGCCTGTTTCCAGCTTCACGTCCAGTTTCAGCAAATCCAGGGCTCCGGATACGATATGAATGCCGATGCCCTCTTCCATCCGGACATTGCCGGGCGTCTCGAACTGGTGATGAAGGCATCCTTCACACAAAAAAGCGACACCGTCCGGGTAGCCCATTTCCTGAAGCAGTTCCACGCCGGATGCATTCAGCGGGTCCAGCCCGCAAACCCAGTCATCCGCCCTGCAGCCCTCGCAGACTTCACTTCTGCGGCGCAGACTGATCGACCGACCAATCGACTGAAATAAAAGGCTTTTCTGCAGCGTCTCCATCGTAAATTTGCCGAATGCGGGGGATGCATCTTCCATCCCCTTTATTTTCACCACGAATTCCAGCACGATTGTCTCCTGAAAACTTGTTGGGTATGAAAATATCTCCTGCCGGGTACATTAACCGGGGTCAACAATCCGTAAAAACGTTTCCACGAGATCCGGATCAAACTGTGTGCCTGCTCCCCGCCGGAGCTCCCTTGCCGCATCTTCCGGGGTCTTTGCCTCTTTATAGTACTTTTTCGTCATGATATCGTAAGCATCCGCAATAGAGATAATCCGGCACTCAATGGGAATCTCCGTGCCCTTCAGCCCTAACGGATACCCCTGCCCGTTCCACCATTCATGGTGTTTTAGAATCAACTCGGCCACAGGGGCCAGCTCTGCGCTGGACAAGGCGATCCGCCGCCCGATTTCGCAGTGCTGCTTTACCTCCCGGAACTCCTCCCGACTCAGGGTGTCCGGCTTGAACAGGATGTCATTTCTGATGGCCACTTTGCCCAGATCGTGAAAGCGCGCAAGAAGACGCAGCCTGCCGAACTGTTCCCCGCTAAGCCCTGTTTCTTCCGCCATTTTGACGGCATAATCCTCAAGGCGCTCCACGTGCCCTTCAGCAACGAAATCTTTCTTGCCGAGAACCCGGAAAAGGTACTGAATAATACGACTTCTTCCGGTCTGCTCCTCCCTGAATTTCTCCCTGTACATATTGTCGTCCGCCTCCTTGAACAACATCTGCATGTCCAGGGGCGCATGCTCGCTTACGGCGCAGCCGATGGCAAGCGACAGGCTCTGGGCACTTGCCTCCTTGTTGTAATTGCCGATCTCTTCGACGATACGGTGTACGCGTTCTTCCACAACCTCCCGATTGCTTTCCGGAAGCAGCACGGCAAACTCATCCCCTCCGATCCTTGCGATGAGATCGCTGGAGCGGAAAGACCTTCGCAGAATATCGGCGGCAGCCCGGATCAACGCATCGCCTTTTTGATGGCCGAACGTGTCGTTGATGAATTTCAGCAGGTTGATATCGCATACGATGATGCCCATGGGCAGATGCCTTGCTGCTGTCAGCCGCTTCATCTCCTCTTCGAAATACGCCCGGTTGTAAAGACCGGTAAGAGGATCATGGAAGCTCAAAAACCGGAGTTTCTCTTCGGTCTGCTTCCAATGGGACAAATCCCGGATAATGGCGAGCGTTCCGATTTTTTCGCGCGATCCGTCCCGCAAAATACTCATCGACAGGGCGCCGGGCATGATCGTTCCGTCTTTTCTTTTCAGATCGACTTCCCTGTCCCGGACAAATTCACTGCGGCGGATGTCGGCCACCAGCAGCTTCATCGCCTCCCGGTTGGCACATATCTCAAAGGTCCTTTTGGCCCGCATCTCCGTAAAACTATAGCCGAGCAGCCGGCTCGCCTGGTCGTTCCACCGAATAAAGCGGCCGGATTTGTCCAATATGGCGATAGCATCGGCCGAGCTTTCGAAAATATTTTCAAGGAAATTTTTTTCCCTTTTATACTGTTCCTGGCTTTTCAGCAGTTTTTCTTCCGCCAGCTTCTCCACGGTGATATCCCGCATGATCACCAGGGTGGTATCTTCCCGGTTCGCCTTGCGAACCGGAAGGATCCGGATGGATACCAGCCGGCCGCCCGGCATCACCAGCGGGTCGAGCAAAACCGGCCGCCGGACATCAAGAGACTCAAACATCCGCTTTACCACCATGGCCTGGTCCCCCTCCCGGAAAAGGTCGACGAAATTCCCGGCCAGCAAATCCTCTTCCCGGATGCCGATCATGGCAAGCGCGGCGGCGTTCAGGTAAACCACCTTGCTGCCCTGGGTTTCCAAAAGTCCCTCGGACATGTGTTCCAGAGCAAGCTCATAATTTCCGGAAATCTCAATGAGTTCCTTGCTGATCTGCCGTTCGGCCAGATGGTCCCGGCCGATCACACGGCCCCTCAACTCAGCGCGGCGGCCCGAGGACACCTGATTGACAATGAAATCGACATTGGCGGAGAGCTTGTCCAGCGGTCCCTTGGCGAGGATGACGTCCGCCTCCAGATCAGCCGGGCAGAAATCTTTTTCACTGACAATAGCCGAAACCACAACGACAAAGCACTGCTCCAGGCTTTTCCGCCTGCGAATGACCCGGCAAAGCTTTTCCCCGCCGATATGGGGCATAACCAGATCGACAAAAACGATATCCGGGCTGCAGTCTTCCAGCGCTTCCAGTGCGGACAACCCATCCGGCGCAGTGACAACCTCGTATCCTTTTTCCGTGAGAAAATCGGACATGAACCTGCGCATCACGGGATGGTTGTCCACCACCATCGCCCGCTTCGCCTGCATAGCATCCCCGTAGCCGGGGCTCTGGAGTGACGGCTCAAACAATCCGCAGTTCCTTGTTCTATTGTGGTTTCGGGTAGTATGGCATACTCTTTCATGCTTTACAACTACAAGTTTATCTGCTTTGCAGCGTACCTAAAAACCTCTTGTAGCGAAATCTCGTATAAAACAATAATGAATGACCTGGATTCTAAATAACGGATTAACGGATTTGCCCGTATACGGTCCGGGCAGGCACGACGATTCCGGTCAATTCTGCTATCGCCGCACAAACCCAATTCCTTAAGAATTCTATATAGGTCTCAATATTTCTCATCGGTATTTTGCATCTTGATCTTTAATTTTTTTTTGAAAAAATATCGGATCAAACCGTTTCTGAGAGCATCAAGGGCAAAAAAATCCGGAAAAAACCGTTTCCTATAGAAGATGAAACAGTTATAATGCAGAAAAAAAGGGCATATCATGCATCCGGCAGAACAACTCAGGCAGAGTAGTTCCAACAGAAAAATCCGGCAACCTGGCCAGGGCAACAACCGGAGTCGGCCGGGATGACAGCCTGAGTGGCATGCCCCGGAGCCATGGAAAAAAGGACAAACATGAACGATTCCAACGCAAAACAACTGGAAAAATTTGATAAACCGCGCTTTTTTAAGGATTTCTCCATGGGGTGCGGAACCCTTGTGCTTCTTGGCTTTTTAATTTTTGTCATTGTGCCGCTGATCGCAATCGGATTTAAAATCGCCATGTGGCTTGCCATACCGATCGCAACGGTAATACTTTTTGTCTTTGCCGTTACGCTGCTGGGAAGGATCGTTTCTAAAGGCGGGAGGTATTGATGCACTCGTAAAAAGTCGCGATCTGACGGCTTTATAAAACGTCCAAGATCAAAACCTTCGCAATTTGTTATAATACAGAGCACTTATCGTATGCAAAACGCTTAAAACCCCGCGCAGCGGTGATGTTGCACTTTTTAAAAAGCCATCAAATATTTGTAAGCCGGGGCGGCAGCGATACGCCCGGATGAGAACCAGCCCCGAAAGATCACGCTCATGAGAGACAATATTACTACCATGCGGGAACTTGAAAATCGGGCCCTTGTTTTCCGGGACCGGGAGGATGCCGGAAATATTCTTGCGAAGCTGATGGAAACATCACTGGATGCGGATGCGATTCTGCTGGCCATACCGGCCGGAGGCGTCCCAGTGGCCCTGGAAATGTCGATAATCTTAGGCATCCCGATGGATCTCGCCGTAGTCAGCAAAATTACGCTGCCATGGAATACCGAGGCGGGATACGGCGCGGTCGCGTTCGATGGCACCGTCCGGCTCAACGAATCGATGCTGGCCCACGTGAACCTCACGGACCGTCAAATTCGACAAGGAGTTGAAAAAACAAAAGAAAAGATCCGGCAGCGAAACCGGGCACTGCGCGGGGACCGGCCGTTTCCGGAGCTTTCGGATCAAACAGCCGTCCTGGTGGACGACGGACTGGCCTCCGGTTTTACCATGCTCTGCGCCATCGAAGCGGTTAAAAACGCCGGGGCATTCAAAATTGCAATAGCAATACCAACGGCGCATGAAAAGGCATTGCAGGCTGCATCGGCGCTGGCCGACCACGTGTACTGCCCCAACATTCGCAGCAGGCTTCCCTTTGCCGTAGCCGATGCCTATGAAAACTGGTATGACATCTCCGAACCGGAGCTATTCGAAATGCTGCACCGGAAGTAAACAATCCATCACATCCGATGCAAGGCGCTCTGACGCCTCGGTGGCCGTCATGCCTCCCGGATCTCAAGGTGCTCCTTGCTGTGTTTTTCAAGGAGCCTGCGCCACGATCCTTCTTCGATCCGGCCGATATAGTCCACCGGCCAGGCGGGCCGCTGCCCGAAAAAAACGCACACCAGACCGCCCCGGTTGGTGTAGGCGATCCCGCCGTCTGGTATGTCTTCCACAGGCTCTTCTTCGCCCAAATCGATCCCGACAGGGCCGTAGAGTTCGTTTCCCCATTGGGTCAGATCCACGCGAAGGGGCAGGTTTTCGGCAAAACGGCGTGCGATGGCGGTATCGAAAAGCGTTGCATTCAATACAAAAGCCCCGAAATCCAGAACGATATTTTCAGCGGTCGACTGATCAGTCATCATATACTCCTTATTTCAGTAGGTTAAAGCAAGATCAGGAACGAAGGCCGCACCGGAATTATAATCCAACAAAGCGCATTCTGACAACACTATAAATGGACAGTGATGTTAAAACGCCGTTATCTGAGTTGTACCCGAGGCGTTACGCCTTCCCCCGGATATAAAGCCAAATCGACTATTTCGCTGGCAGACAACCCAGAAATCGTTTGAGAAATCGTGCCGGAAAAGCTATGTCAATCGGTATCCGCCGGAGTATTACGCCGGTTTCGGCGGGGAATTTTTCATAACGACGGACAGTTTCTTCGATGGAAAAAAGTCAGAATACAAGGACGGTTTATGAGGGCTGGCGGGTCTACCTGCATCCGCGGGTCGTGGGAATGCTGTTTCTGGGTTTTTCAGCAGGCCTTCCGCTGCTGCTCGTCGGGGGCACCTTTACCGCGTGGCTCAGGGACCTGGGCGTGGAACTGGCGGCAATCGGGTTTCTAAGCTGGGTGGGGATGGCCCATTCCATCAAGGTATTGTGGGCGCCCATCGTGGACCGGGCGCCGTTGCCCGTTCTGACGCGCATATTCGGCAGACGGCGTTCATGGATGTTGGCCGCACAGGCATCCATCGGCATATCCCTTCTTGGAATGGCCGTAACGGATCCCACGAAGCAGCTCTGGTTGGTGGCGGTATGGGCTGTCGTGGCCGCGTTCGGTTCGGCCACACAGGATGTCGCCATAGACGCCTACCGTGTGGAGGCGGTTGCCAAGCACCGCCAGGCGGCCATGGCCGCCACATACGTCACAGGCTACCGGATCGCCATCCTGACGGCAGGCGCAGGCGCCCTGCACATGGCGGCAGTCGGCGGATGGTCCATTGCGTACGGGGCAATGGGTCTGTTCATGGGTGTGGGCATCGCCACCACCCTCATCATCCGGGAGCCGGATGTCGCCATCAACGCCCGAACTGCCGAAATGGAAGAAAACGTTGTCCGATACCTGGCCGAAACCGGCGACAAGGGCTTAAAAAAACGGATCACTGCATGGTTTATCGGCGCGGTCATATGTCCCTTTGCGGATTTCTTCGGGCGATACGGCAAGGCTTCTATGGCCATATTGCTTTTTGTGGCCCTGTTCCGCATCAGCGACATCTTCATGGGCGTGATGGCCAACCCCTTCTACCTGGACCTGGGGTTCAGCAAGGAGCAGATCGCCAATGTCGCCGCCGCATTCGGCCTGGCGATGACCCTTTTCGGAGCGGCCCTGGGCGGCATACTGGTGGCGCGGTTCGGAATTGCCCCCATGCTGATCTTCACGGCCTTCATGGCGCCCGCAACCAATCTGACCTTCGCCTGGTTGGCAACGATCGGCCCGGAAATATACGGCCTGGTGCTGGCCATCATTGCCGACAACGTCACGGGCGGGATGGCGATCTCGGTTTTCATCGCCTACCTGTCGAGCCTGACTAACACCGCATACACGGCGACCCAGTACGCCCTGTTTTCATCATTGATGACACTTCCGGGCCAGTTCGCGGGCGGATTCACCGGCCTGCTGGCCGAGCATACCGGATGGGCCGGCTTTTTCCTTATCACGGCGGCCATTGGAATACCGGCCATTGTACTGGCCGTACTGCTAGTGCGGATTGCTCACCCCGATTTCACGCGGCGCCCCGGCATGGATGATTAGAACCCATCTCAAAATTCGGATTTCGGTTCAAGATCGCGGCGGCGTCTTATTTCAAACCGCAGACATACTGGTTTATTTCGAGGACTTGATATAAGACGCCAACAAATATATTGGGCCGAAAGACAATTTTGAGATAGATTCTAAGCGGTCCGGCTTATACCGTATACAATACACAAAGTACCAGAACCCATCCCCCCCCAACGCTTGCAGGGTTTTCCGCCTCTAAAGGGTCAGCAGGTGATCGATCAGCGCCTTTCGCTCCTCATCGCTCAGGCGGGGCCCGAAACCCGGTTTGCCCATCATTCGCTCGACCGTGCGTTCCCACACCTGCCGTTCAAACCCGGCCTGCTCGATGCGTCCGGTATCATGACAGACCGTGCAGCGCTGTTGAAGAATCTCCGCTCCGTCATCATTTCCGGAGTGAGAACCCGCATACAGCCCCTGAACCAGTATGGCAAGAACCATTAATACCAGAAGAACCAACAGCCTCATTTTTTTCTTCATTTGTCATCCTCCATTATACTTCCAAAAAACCGGGCGGCCATAACCGAAGCAATCGCACCGGTTTAATAGCACTGCCTGCTTAAAGCATAAGCGTCTTTTTTCAAATCGCCACGTGTTGAAATTGACGTCTTGTTCGGATTTTGACAAAAAGGCGGCATAGCAGTATAGTCAGTATGAATTGAAGCCAAACAAAAATCGGGATTTTTCTCAAAGTTCTAAGGAAGGTGAAAATTTAACCAGAAACCGCCGTAAGGAACGATCCAATGGAAATCAAAAAAATCCTATGGCCCACAGACCTGTCCGAAAATGCCGCCAAAGCCCTGCCATACGTAACGGGTACGGCCGAAACGTACGGGGCGGAAATCCACATCCTCTATGTCCTGAAGGAATACGTGGCATTCGGCGCCGCGTACGGTGATACCGATCCGCAGGCCGACTTCGAACGCATGCAGCAGTGGGAGAAAGAAACCGCCGAAAAGCGCCTCGATGAACTGTGCGAAAAATTCCTTTCAAGCTGCCCGCTGTATTTCCGGCATACAAGCGTGGGCGACCCCGCAAAAGTGATCCTGGACTTTATGAAAGAAATCGACCCGGATATCATCATCATGACCAACCGAGGCACAGAAAGCCATTTCGACTTCGGAAGCGTTGCCGAGCGGGTGATGAAATGCTCCAGCGTTCCGGTGCTGATGGTTCCGGCCTGAAAGGCGGAAACTTAACCGGGCGTCCATATCTCGATGCGGTTTCCCTCGGGGTCGTGCAGATAAAACACCTTCGCCCCCCAGGGATGCCGCCGGATGGCGTCCGGAACCAGGCCCGCCTCCTGCAGTCTTGTCCACTCCCGGTCAATGTTTCTCACCCGGATCGAAAGGGTAAGGCCCTTTCCTCCGGCACTTCGGATACTTGCACGGTTTTCGTCCGCAACGCTTAAACGGGCGGTTTCACTGATGCTAAACTCCACACACCACTCTGCAAGCCAGTCGCCGGGATTATCCAGGAGACTGCGGTAAAACCGAAGCGTCTCTTCCCATTTACCGCAGTACAAAATTGTATTTAGTGCCAGATGATCCTCTTTCACGGGCGGTTCCTTTTTGTTCCGGCGGCCAGAAGAAAAGTTTACCGGGCTTTTTAAAAACATTCAAGATTAAAAGCCCTGATCTTGAACTTTTTACAAAGCCGTCAGATCGGGACTTTTACGAATGCATCTTTTTTGACTTAGGTCAAGGAAACGCCGCTTTATCGGATCCAGAATACAGCCGTATAAAAGCCTCAGACACCCCGATAGCGGACAAATGCAAGGCGAACGAATACTGCGAATTCCAGAGGGAAACCCATGAAACGATACGGTCCGGCAATACTATCCGCATTACTGATCCTGATTATCGCCGCAGGCGCCTTATTTCTTTCGAATTCACGGAGAGCGGAGCTTGGGGAAAAACCCCGCCCGGAACCTCCGGTGTACGCCGTTTTCACCGAGACCGCGGAAGCCGGATCCCTGGTGGTTAATCGAAAATACGTGGGCGTTTTGGAAGCAGTGGCATCAAGCACAATCTCCTTTCGCGTTACCGGAGAAATCACAACCGCCGAAAAGGACGCAGGCGACAGGGTGGATAGCGGGGAGAAGCTCGCAAAAGTGGATTCGAAAGCACTGGAGCGGCAAAAACAGGCCCTTATAGCCGAGCTGGAAGGGGCCCAAAGCGAGTTGATCCGCGCGGAACAACGGCTGGCTCGCCGCCAGCCCCTGCTGGAAAAGGAGCATATCGACCGGGACACCTTTGAGGATGCCAAAACCGCCTATGAAACAGCCAGATCCCGGGCGAACGCCCTGTCCGCCCGGCTGGCTTCCGCCCGCATCGAGATTGCCTATACCACGGCACACGCACCGTTTGACGGCCTCATTACCCGCAGATACAAACAGCATGGGGATCTGGCCATGCCGGGAGAACCGATATACGCCATGGAAAATCCGGCGGCCGGATTCAAGATAATGGCACGGATTCCCCGAGAGACCGCCCTTTTTGTCGCACCGGGCGATCGGGCGCTGGTGCGATTCGGCGACCGGACGATCGATACCGCGCTGCACCGCATCCATCCATCCACCAATGAAAGCTCGCTGGCTGCAGCCGAATTCCGCCTTGAAAACCGGCCCTTTGATCTTCCGACCGGCGCTTTCGTTGGCGTGGAAATGCCGATCGTTGAAACGACGGGGATATTGCTTTCCGGGCGTTCCATTCTGGAAGACGAATCCGGCGCGCGGGTATTTCGGATCGATAATGAAAACCGGGTACAGGCCGTGAACGTGACGGTGAAAGGCAGACAGGAAGCGCGGGCGGTTATTACCGGTCCGATAGAAGCGGGCAACCGGCTGGTGCGGGCGGAAGAAGCGATGCTGCTCCGGCTGAAACACGGACAGAAAATCCGGCCTATGCCGCTTGCCGACGGTTCTCATGACCGTTCTTCCGGAAGCGCTTACGGATCATCAACCGTCCGTTTCCGGGATGCTTCCGCTAATGAAAACAGGGGTACTGCCCGATGAACCGCACCACTGCATACCTTCGGCGCCCCCACGCCATTACCTCGCTTCTGCTCTTCGGCGTGTTGTTCGGCATCATCAGCCTTAGGGGCCTTCCGTTGAACCTGTTTCCGGATGCCAACCATCCCCGGATTGCGGCACTGCTGGCCTGGCCGGGGGCGTCCGCTGAAGACATGGAAGACCGGGTGTCCAGAACGGCCGAAAAAGCCCTGTCATCCATTGACGGAATCCGGCGGGTCCAATCGACCGTTCGCGATGAAACCGCGGCCTTCACCGCCGAATTCGAATACGAAAAAACCCTGGACGCCGCGGTGACGGATGTCAGCGCCGAACTGGACCGGATTGGGCCGCAGCTTCCGGACGGCGTCCGCTCACCCGCCATATTCAGGATCTCGGATGCCACCATGCCGGTTCTCACCCTGGCGGTATTTCCCAGCTCCGACATGCCGATGTTCAGGGTACGCCAGCTTGCCGATAACGCGCTGCGCGAGGCGTTTTTACGGATCGACGGTGTGGCGGATGTCGAGGTCTTCGGGGGCTACCACCCGGAAATCCGGGTGGCTGTCGACAGAAACCAGGCCGCAGGCTATGGAATTTCTGCCTCCGGTATTGCAGAAGCGATTGCCAGGTCCCACCGCAACCTGCCGGGCGGAAGTATAGTGGAACAGGACCGGGAAATACTCGTCCGCGTGGCCGGCGAAAAGGATTTCCGCCATGAGATGGGCCGGATCGTCGTGGCAACGGATCCCGGTGGCGGGGAGATCTTTCTTGAGGACGTCGCAAGCATCGAAACCGGGCACCAAAAACGGAAAAGCCTCTTCCAGGGCAACACGAAACCGGCCATCGGACTCAACATCCTTCGCCCGGAATCCGGCAATGTAATGGACACCATTGAAGCGGTTGAGGCAGCCCTTCCGGAGATCAAAGCGGCCTTTGGCGGGCTGTCGTTCGCGGTTGCGGACACGCAGGGAGACCTGATCCGCACCTCGGTGTCCAACCTGTTTTCCGCCCTGCAAAGCGCCGTACTGCTGACCGTCGGCGTGATCTTTTTCTTCCTGGCCCGGATGCGGATTACCCTTCTTGCCGCAGTATCGATCCCGTTTACGTTTTTTCTGACCTTTGCCGGCATGCGGCTGCTGGGCATGGAGCTCAACATCGTGACCATGACCGCCGTAATCCTCGCAGTGGGACTTCTGGTGGACGACGCGGTCGTGGTAATCGAAAACATCGACAGGAAATGGAAGAAAAGCCCCCGCGGGAAAGAGGAATCGGGGCGCTTCGAGGCCGCGGCCGACGGCACCGCGCAGATTATACCGGCAAGCCTTGCCGGCACCGTCACCACCATCTCGGTGCTACTTCCCATCATTTTCGTGGGCGGTTATGCCGGCAAGATCTTAGGGCCCCTGGCTACGGTGCTGGCCATGGCGCTGGTCGCATCATTTGTCTCATCGGTCACCATCATACCGCTTCTTGCAAGGTACCTGCTCAAACCCGAAAGCCGGACGAACGGGATCGAGCGATTCGCGGAAAAAGGACGCTCCCTGTTCGTTGAACCCTTGGCGAATCTGATGATCCGGTTGTGCCGCATCGGCACCACGCGCTGGTTGTTCGTCATTCTCCCCCTGCTTCTGGTGCTTGTTTTCGCAGGTATCCGGCAGATCCCCCTGGCCGGACGCGATCTCATGCCGCCCATGGACACGGGCATTCTCAAGGTCTCCTTTGAAACATGGCCCAACACATCCGTATCCGCAACCGAAGACGCCCTGGAGAAGGTCAACGAGCACATCCGGAAAATGCCCGGGGTTTTGAACAGTGCGGTTACCGTGGGATCGGAGCCCGGCGTAATCAGCTTCGGCGCTGAAAATACGTCCCAGGAGGGCATCATGACGATCCACTTCATCAACCGGTTCGAGCGGGAGGCCTCCATCTGGGAGATCGGAAGAACGATCCGGGCGGTTTTCGATGATATACCGGCGTTCAAGGTCGTGCATGTCTACGAGTACGGCGCCACACCGCTTTCCGCTATTGCGGCGCCCGTCGACGTCATGATTTCGGGGCCGGATCCCGCCATGCTGGAGCGGCTTGCAGAAGATGTCCAGCAGCGGCTCTACAAAGTACAAGGCCTGAATACGATCTCCAGGACATGGGACACCACCAAGCGGGAGGTCGAGGTGGACATCGACGAGGCGGCCGCCCGCCGCCGGGGCATAAGCTACCGCCAGGCCGCGGACCAGCTGTACGCGGCCACCACCGGGACGGTGGCAGCGCATTTCCGGGTGCGCGGCCAGGACGGATACCCGATCCGTGTGATGATAGGGCCGGACACCATAAAAGATGCCAGGGAACTGGCCGGACTGGAGATCCCGGCAGCCAGTGAGACCGTTTACCTGGGGGACATCGCACAGATCCGGCCGGTATTCCGCCAAACCCGCATCACGCGCGAAGATCTCCTGCCCACCATCAGCGTAATCGGCTACCGGGAGCAGGTGCCCATCTCTTTTCTTGACATGCAGGTGGCGCAGGCAATTTCCGGTATTGACCCGCCCGGCGGATATTCCATATCCCGCCGCGGCGAGGTGACGCACATGAACGAAACCTTCACCCGTTTGGGCAGTGCGCTGGGCCTGGCCCTGCTGCTGCTGTACTTTGCCCTGGTGATTTCCTTTCGTTCCTGGGCCAGGCCGGTGCTGATCATGTCGGCCATCCCCCTGGCTTTTATCGGAATCCCGTGGGGGATGCTCCTTGCGGGGCAGCCGTTTTCCATGCCGGCCAACATGGGAATGATCCTCATGTCGGGCATCGTGGTCAACAATTCCATTTTGCTGATTGACTTCATCGAAGCATCACGACGCAACGGAAGTTCCCTGGAACAGGCCGTGCAAAATGCCATCCGCATGCGGACCCGGCCGATTCTGATGACCGCCTTTTCAACCATCGCCGGCATGCTGCCCATTGCCCTGGAAATGGCCGTGGGACTGGAACGGCTCTCGCCGCTGGCGGTAGTCGCAATTACCGGACTTTTCATATCCACTTTTCTTACCCTGGCCTATGTTCCGGCTCTGTATATATGGATCGAGCGGGCAAGGATGCGCTTGGGTATCCAATAATAAATCCCTCAACGCATAAGGATTACAAGGACGTGCCCGAAACAAATAAACCCAACATACTGGTTTCGTTTCTGGGAGAGATCTCCCACGAAGCGGCATGGCAGATGCAGCTCATGATTGCCGCCATGCGTCGGGATGGGCGGATGCCGGACACCCTGCTGCTGCTGGAGCATCCTCCCACCCTGACCACGGGCAAACGACTGAACCCGCAAAATATACTGGCATCTGCCGACGAACTGGAAAAGATGGGCATAACCGTAAAGAAGACCGATCGGGGCGGGGATGTAACCTACCACGGTCCCGGACAGTTGGTGGGGTATCCCATCCTGGACCTGGATTATCACGGCAGAAGTGTCACCCGATATGTGAGCCGGCTGGAATCGGTTTTCATCCGTTTGCTTGCAGATCACTACGGCATCGAAGCTGGCCGGGACGACGCACACCGGGGAGTATGGACGGGCCGGGATAAGATTGCGGCCATCGGCTGCGCAATCAAACAGCGCATTACGCTGCACGGATTCGCATTCAACGTGAACACCGATTTATCCCATTACCGGTGGATCCGGCCCTGCGGCATCCCGGACCGGGGGGTATCCTCCCTCGCTTCCCTGACCGGCCGCAGGCACGACATGGATACCGTGGGCATACAGGTTATGGAAACATTCTGCGACGTGTTTAAAATGACGCCCGTGCGGGTCGGACGGGAGGCGCTTGCGCGTTTACAGAAAAAGACGGCTCCGCAAGAACCCTGGTGAAAAGCACCTACCGCGCGGACGCGTTTGGCCTTAGCAAGCCCCTCCCGTCTTTTTCCAGATTCCCATGATCACCCGTATTCTGTCCTCGTGCAGGTTCCGAACCGTGTTGGCCGCCTTTTCGGCTGTATCCGGCCCGATAACCAAATGAAGCCCCGGTGCGGACGGAGCGTCCGGAGGGTCTTCAGCGGCGCGCTTTTTCATTTTGGAGCGGATGGATTCAAACCATTGAAGGCACGCCGCGGTTTCATCGCGCAGCCTGACCGGTTCGAAACCGCACGAATCAAGCAGCTGGAGCATTTGGGACTCACCGGGGAGATGATCCATGGATGCATTCGATGCCCATTGCACCGGGTAATGCCGGCCGGGCAGACTTCCGGCCACAACATCGTAGACGGCCAGGAGGCCGCCGGCAACCAGTACCCGGTGAATTTCTCCGAAAAGGACCCCCTTGTCCGCAATATTCATCAGGGTGTGCTGAGACCATGCCGCATCAAAGGACTCTCCGCAAAAGGGCAGATAAAGCATATCGCCCCGGACGAAAGCGGGTGGTCTGGCCATTCCCGCCATCCTCGTCAGCATGACGGCTGCCTCGATGAACTCCTCCATAAGGTCGATGCCTGTGACGTGCGCGCCGTACCCGGCACTCAAAAGTCTTGCGGGGCCGCCCAGACCGCACCCCAGATCAAGCACCCGCATGCCGCCGCCGATTTCCGCAAAATGGGCAAGATCCCTCGTTGCTGCCCGACCCCGCATGTGAAACTCGTCAAAAGCGGCCGTATCTTCATACGACCGGACCGTTTTGCCGGCTTTTTCAAGGGCGGCCAAAAGATTTTCTCCAAGGCCGGGGCGCCGGTAATGGCCGACCAGGTTTTGATGAGGCGATTTCGGATCCGTCATGTTTTCCATCCTTTTTTTATCCCCTGCCTGAATCAATTGACTCCGCCTGCGGTCCGTCCCATAAAATTGGCAAACTGTTATCCGCGGCAGGAAACCGTTATTTCAGCATACCGGTTTTAAAAAGCTTGTCAAGCCGCCCCAGTCCGGTTCGCCTGTATCAGCCCGGGGTCGCTTAAACGGCCTGATGGCGCTGCAGCGGCGAATCTTTCCTGAGCTGAGCGTTTTAAATTTTTAGAATGCTCAGCTTAGGTGTTTGATTTTTGTTGCGTTTTCCCGGTGTCTTTCTTATTTCATTTAGTGTACGCAATAACCATTCATGCAGAGGAAAACATCAATGAAAAGCGATCGGTTCAACAAGGAAAGGCAAAACGCTCCGGCATCGGCCATAACCCGCCGACAGTTTCTAAGGCTTTCAGCCTTGGCCGGCGCCGGGCTTCTGGCTGGATGCGCCGTGAACCCGGTCACCGGGCAGCGGGAACTGATGCTTATGTCCGAGGCCCAGGAAATCGAGCTGGACCGCCAGCATTCACCGCACCAGATCTCTGGCGACTACGGCACGGTGCAGGATAAGGCGCTCAACAATTATGTGGCGGGGGTCGGCCGAACCATCGGAGAAAGCAGTCACCGCCCGGACATGCCCTACGCATTTCACACGTTAAATGCCCCGTACGTGAATGCATATGCCTTTCCGGGCGGCACCATCGGTATAACCCGGGGAATTTTGCTCGAACTGGAAGATGAGGCCGCACTGGCAGCGCTCATTGGTCATGAAGCAGGCCACGTGGCCGCACGTCACACCAGCCAGCGGATGACGCGAACCTTGATTGCAGGCGTATTGTTGTCCGGGGCTTCGGCCGCGGTCGATTCCCGGACGGGGGATCTGGTTGCAGGACTGGGCGGCATCGGCGCAGGCGCCCTGCTGGCGGGATACAGCCGCAACCAGGAGCGGGAGGCCGATGCCCTCGGCCTGGAATACATGGCCCAATCCGGATACAACCCGGAGGGGTTTCTGGGGCTGATGAGCATGCTCAATGACATGTCGGGCAAAAACGAAAGCGCTATGGCGGTTTTGTTTTCCACCCACCCCATGAGCTCCGAGCGCTATGAGACGGCCGTTCGGGAAGTCGATGCCCGCTACGCCCAAGCGCGCAGGGACCGCCCCGCTCACAGGGAGCGATACATGGACCACACGGCCGATCTCCGGCAGATCGCGCCGGCCATCAAGGCCATGCAGGACGGCGACGGGGAGATGATGCGGAAAAATCCCGAAAACGCCCGAGAGCACTATGAAAAAGCCCTTAAAACCGCCCCGGATGACTACGCGGCGAATCTCAAGATGGCCAAGTGCCTTCTGTCCCTGGAAAAAAAAGAGGATGCCCGCAGGTATGCGGAAAAAGCCCGGGCGGTCTATCCGGAAGAACCCCAGGCCATGCACGTGCTGGGAATGACGAACATCCGGCTCCGGTCGTTCGATAAGGCACTTTCCTTGTTCAACGACTATGAAAAGCATCTGCCGGGAAATCCGAATACCACTTTCTTCCAGGGCTTTGCCTATGAAGGGATGGGACGAAGGCGGGATGCTGCACAGAAATATCAGGATTTTCTCGGAAAGGTGAACCAGGGAGACCACGCAGAGCATGCATACAACCGGCTCAAGGAGTGGGAATACATATAGCAGCCCGCGCACAGAGACACCTAATCTGAGACACAAGATCCGTACCATGCCCGCGTCAACACGCGCCGAGCTCTTGCAGAGGGATTTATATGATCGGTAAACGCTTGAAAAACTATACAAGCACAGCCGAAAAATGGCTGCTGGCCAACCCCGTCCCACCGGAAAAAGGTGCGGCAGCCTGGATCTATACCGCAGGAAGAACCGCATACGCCGTCATCCGGGAGATCACCAGCGGACGGCTGGCCCTGCATGCCACGAGCCTGGTTTATACGACGCTGCTCAGCATCGTTCCGCTGCTTGCGCTCAGTTTCTCGGTACTTCAGGCAATGGGTGTACACCAGCGCATGGAGCCTTTTTTGTTCCAGTTTTTCGAACCCATGGGACCGCAAGGAATCGAAATCGCCGAGCAGATGCTTGTATTCGTGGACCAGATGAAAGTGGGCGTTCTCGGTTCGGTGGGACTTGCCTTCCTGGTGTACACGGTCATTTCGCTTGTGCAGAAAATCGAGATGTCCTTCAACACGATCTGGCGGGTGCCAAACATGCGGTCTTTGGGGCAGCGCTTCAGCAATTACCTTTCCGTAATCCTGGTCGGCCCGCTTCTGATGGTTTCGGCCATCGGCATTACCGCCACGGTATTTTCCACCACCATCATGCAGCGGCTCATGGAAATCGAACCGTTGGGGTCGGTGATTATCATTATGAGCCGTTTTACCCCCTTCCTGCTGGTAGTGCTTGCCTTTACTTTTTTATATACCTTCATGCCCAACACCCGGGTCCGGCTCCGCTACGCCCTGATCGGCGGGTTGATCGCCGGGCTGGCATGGCAGGCTGGCAGCATGGCCTTTGCCACGTTCGTCGCCACCTCCACCCGCTACGCGGCCATCTACTCCAGTTTCGCCATCGGCATCTTTCTTCTGATCTGGATCTACCTGAACTGGATGATCCTGCTGGCGGG
>SLJY01000024.1 GCA_007134875.1 Desulfobacterales bacterium | reverse complement strand
TCAAAACCTGCTCCATTTGTATGGGGTCCGCTTCCAACTCGACGTCTTGTTTGCCGGAAAGAAGGATCCGGTTTTGCGTGCGCCGGGTTTCATGGTCCAGGGCGGAGCGTGCCGATCCGGCAAGCTGCGCTGCCTGCACCCGCTTGGGCCGGATTTCGTTTTTTCTGGAAAAGTCAAGCAGCTGCCGGATGATTTGCTCCATGCGCCGCAGCTCGGTCCGGATATCCTTCAACTGGCTTGAAGTGGCCTCAGAAAGCCTGCCGTCGCGAAGGGCGCGCTGGGCTTTTCCCTCGATAACGGACAGGGGGGTGCCCAGCTCGTGGGCCACGCCTGCGGCCAACTGGCCGATGGCGGCCAGTTTCTCCGCGCGCTGCAAGCGCTGCTCCAGATCTTTTTGCTCCTGGCGGCGCTGCCGGATTTCCGTTTCAGCGCGGTTGATGTTGTCCATCATCTGGTTGAAATGCTGGCCCAAAGCGGCGATCTCCCGTGGTCCGCCCATGCTGTAGCGGTGCTGGCGATCTCCTTTCGCAATTTTGTTCATGGCGCCCGAGAGGCGGTTGAGATGCTTTCCCAAAGCCCGGTGGTGCCCGTAAAAGACAAGCCCCGTCAGGCATAAAAACGCTGCAAGAAAAATGCCTGCCGCCTTGTAGCGGGTGGTCCGGATCTGGTCCTGAAAATCACTGCTCCGGCGGGTCAGGTGCAAAAGGCCCATGATGCGCCCGCCGCTGTCTTCCAGGGGAACGAAGTACGAATAGACGTCCTGGCCGTCCACTTCGCCGAATTCGCCGTGATCGCTTCCGTCGTCGGCGATTTCGCTCATTTCAGCCCGGTCGGAGTCCGGTTCACCCCGCCCGGTACTGGCAAGCTCCTTGCCCTTGGAATCATACACGTAGGCGCCGTAGACCTGGTCGACGGCAAAGGCGGATTCCAGCGCCTGGGCGATACTTCCCTCCCGGTCCCGCTGGATGGCATGGCTAAGCGGAAGTTTGATGGCATTGGCTACCAGCTCCAGGTCGTTCTGAAGGCGTTTTTCCACCTGACGCTCAAACGCATGCACGCCCCAGAGTCCGATGAATACCGAGGCGGCTGTCATGGGGACCAGAACATAGAACAAGATGGCCGTGCGGAGGCTCATGCGCAGCCCGATATTTTTCATAAAAGACATGGTACTCCTTTACATAAATGATGCATGTGCCAAAATTATACAAAACAAGGTGTTCTGTCAAGCCGTCTGCGGAGCGGGTTGATAGTGAGGATAAAAGAATTTTTATAAATAACAATCTGACTTTAAATGATTTTTTCGTTTTTAAAACGGCGGCTGGTTTTTCTGGCATGCCAGATGCTTGTGTTTAATGCAAATAGAGAAACGAGTTCGGGGCAGAGATCAGGCACTGCCTTTTTTCCCCGATTCGTTGGACAGAAACGAAAAATCGTATGAGGAGGTTATAATGTCCAGACACACGTTTTCCGATCAGATTCGAAGTACAGGCAAGATCGCGCTGTTTTCCATGCTTCTCGTTTTCGGCCTTGCGCTGCCGGGAATGGCACAGGATTACGGATCGCCCGAGGGCCAGCAGCAGCAGGATCCCTGGGAACAGCAGCAGACTGAGCCGGCTGATTTCTCCGACCAGGATATCGATAATGCAGCCAGCGCTTATGTCGATATAATCGACATTCGCGAACAGTACCAGCAGCAGCTCGCGGAAGTGGACGACCCTGAAGCCGCCCAGGAAATCCAGATGGAAGCCAATGAAAAAATCACCGAGGCGGTGGAAGACAATAACATTGATGTGGAGACCTATAACGACATCATCACCGCCGCCCAGACGGATGAAGGGCTCATGAACGAGCTTCTGGAGAAAATTGACGCGATGCAGTAAAACCGTCCGTTTGAACGGTCACGTGCCAATCCCGTGAAGGACGTGGGGGGCGGCCATAAAACCGATACGGCATAACGGAAAAGGGGGGCTGAGTCCAGCCTCCCTTCATTTGTTGCAGACATCCGACTGAATGCTTCTGGCGCGATGGGCATGGTCCGGCCGTCCGGATCGTTACCGATCCCCGGCATCGGCAAGTGCCCGGTCGATTCGTTCCAGAACCCGGGGTTTTTCATCCGGAAACCGGTATCCCTCGTAGTCGTGGGTAAACAGGAGGCGGCCGGCAGAGTCGCGCCAGGCGTTGCCGGCATGATCGAAGCAGACCCGCGATGTAACCTCCAGCTCGTCAATGGTCAATCTCAGCTCACGCAGCTGTTCTTTTTCGGTCTGCAGCGCCATTTCGCCCCTACTCCAGGCTTCATGCAGGGGCGTGGAAGGGATCGGGCGAAACGGGCGGGACCGGATATAGTGCGGGTTGATGGCGCTTAGCGCCGAGGCGGTTCTTTTGGCATGGTTCTTCCATCCTTCCTTCCCTCCGAGCCCCGGCATCCAGTATTCCGAAAGCTGGAAGCCTGCTTCCACGGCCTTTCTCCCGGCCTTTACGTGATCTTCGGCCGATGTGCCCTTGTTGATTGCGGAAAGGAGCTCGTCATCGCCGGTTTCGAGCCCCACGTGAAGACGGTCGAGGCCGGCTTCGCGTATGGCCAGAAGTTCGGCCTGCTTTTTTTTGGCAATGGTTCTGGAGCGCGCGTAGGTGGTGACCCGGGAGATGTCCGGGAGGGTCGCGCGCAGGTGGCGAAGCGCCTCCACGAGATCCGGGGTTTTCATGATGATGGAGTTGCCGTCCTGAAGAAATGCCGTTTTTCCACCGGAAACCAAAAACTCGAAGAGCATGGGAAAGCCGGGCAGATACTGGAGTTCCGGGTGCCGGCGGATCAGTTCGCCGGCGCCGCTGCGGGTGATTTTTCCCTTTTTGACCCAGGCTTTTTCAGAGATTTCTTCCAGTTCGTCCCGTATGGACGCCATCTGGTCGATATCCGCGCGGATTTCCGAAACGGGTCGGATTTCAAATTTTTCGGCTTTGTACATGGCGCAAAAGGCGCATCGGTTCCACGGGCAGTTTCGGGTGAAGCGCACCAGAAGGGAATTGCTACCTCCCTCGCTCGGCGGGCGGTACATCCCGGTTTCAAAGTTGTATGCTTCCTTGTTCATCCTTGTCCCGCTGATTTCATTTCGGTTTTCGTCTCAGCGCCGCATCGGAGCCGTGTGAAGGTGCGATCCCCCGTCGACGATGATGGTCTCGCCGGTCGTCCAGTCCATACCGCCCACGAGCGCGGCCACGGTTTCGGCGACGGTCCCGGGGGTTGCGGTTTTTCCCAGAGGCGCGGTCGACTCGTAATGCGCTTTCATTGCCTCATACACCTTGTCGCCCAAGCCCTTTCTCAGCCACTCTCCGGCCACGAAGCCGGGGCACACCGCGTTGACCCGGATGGTCGGGCCCAGCACCCGTGCAAGAGAGAGGGTCATGGTGACAAGGGCCCCCTTGGATGCGGCATAGGCAATGGAGCTGCCCACCCCGGTGAGTGCGGCAATGGATCCCATGTTGACGATATGCGCCGTGTGCGCCTGTTTCAGCGCCCCGGCCGCCGCGCGGGTCATCTGGTAGGCCCCGATCACGTTAGTGTCGTAGATGTCCAGAAAATCCTTTCGATCCAGGCCGTCGAGGTTGTTGTGATTACAGAATGTCGTCGTTCCGGCGTTGTTGATCAAAACGTCCGTGCGACCGAAGGCCTCCATGGCAGCGGCGGCCAGTTTCCGGCAATCGCCGTCGTCGGCCACGTCGGCCCGGCAAATGATCGTTTTCACCCCCAGGGCCTCGCAGCGGGCCGCGGTTTCTTCGGCGCCCTCCCGGTTTGTGTTATAGTTGACGGTCACGTTGCAGCCTCGCGCCGCAAGTGTTTCGGCCACCGCCGCCCCGATCCCGGAGGATGCTCCCGTGACAATGGCTGCTGCATCATTGAGTTCCATGGCCTGTTTTCTCCTTTCGGGGTAGTGCTGTCAGTGGATTGCCGGATTTCGCTGTCTTCCGGCTCATGCAAACGGTATATTGCAATGCTGTATATGTATAATAAGTTGTGCGGATCAGGGCGGCGGCATCCTACAGCGATTTGATTTTCGGTTTGTCTCCGAGGGGAAGCCGGTGGTGCCTGGATTTCGGATGCCCGACCATGAGCGCCCTGCAGCATTGGCGCCCCCCGGGGAGCAAGAGCAATTTCTGCAATGAAAACCGCCTCCTCTATTGCTGTATTGACCGTCGTGAACGCCATGACGACGGGGAGCGCCGCACCGTCCGCCGCCGTGGTACAACACTTTCGTCCGTTTATAACATATTCTTGGCCGTCTTTCACGGCATTTGTCTCAATCACGACCGGAATATAGCCGGGTATTTCCGCCTCGGTCATGGGGAAAGCAGCTTCGGGCGCTGCCCGCCGCCAGGGGGGCAGGAGGGCTTCCCGCTACCGGTCGTCGGCGCACTTGCGGGGAATTTCGATATTTCCGACATCCGGGGCCATGCATCCGAAAACGTAAGGGTCCAAGGGGTTGTGTCCCGTGATTCCGAACAGCGGGGCGCTTTCCGTCAGGGACAGTCTCGTCCCCGTATATGCGGAGCTGAAGGGGAGTCCATAGGTTCATTTCGCCCACCCTGTCCTGTTTGTTGCAACTTTCTGCTATTATTGGTAACCAGTGATTAAACGAAAATCGTCTTCGACGCAAAATTCCGGTTTTCGTTCGAACACCAACTGGAATCAAAACGGCAATCGGCCGGCCGCCGGCCGGGATCATGGAATCAATTGGTATAATGCATCGCAATCATGAACCCGGAGGCGGCTGGGTGCAAACACGGGGCGTGGCGTCCCGGTACAACAATCCGGAGGATAACAAGATGGTATCTTTTTCAGTTGAAGACAAGGTTGCATTGATTACGGGCGCAAGCCGGGGAATCGGCGAGGCGATAGCATTGACGCTGGCCGATTACGGCGCCACCTGCATATTGGTCTCCCGGAAGATCGAACCGCTGGAAGAAGTCCGGAAGAAGATCGTGGACAAGGGGGGTAAAGCCGAGGCCATAGCCTGCAATATGGGATATCTGGACCAGATTAAGCAGCTGTTCGAAGCGGTGCGCAGCAGCTACGGCAGGCTCGATATCCTGGTCAACAACGCGGCGACAAACCCTTATTTCGGGGAGATGCTGGATGCCCCGGAATGGGCGATGGACAAAACCTTCGAAGTCAATCTCAAGGGACCGTTTTACATGACCCAGTATGCCGCTAAGCTCATGGCGGATAAGGGCGGCGGATGCGTCGTGAACGTCGCCTCGATCAACGGCGTGCGTCCGGCACCTTTCCAGGGTATTTACTCCATGACCAAGGCTGCGATGATTTCCATGACCTGGGCCTATGCAAAGGAGCTGGCGGGGAAAAACATCCGTGTCAACGCGCTTCTGCCGGGCCTGACCGAAACGAAGTTTTCCGAGGCCGTCGTGGAAAACGATGAGATCCGCAATTACGCGTTGAGCCAGATTCCCATGGGCCGGATCGCAACGCCGGACGAAATGGCGGGGGCGGTTCTCTACCTGGTTTCGGATGCAGCCTCTTATACCACCGGCACCACCATCACATGCGACGGCGGCGCCCTGGCATAATGCTTTAAAGGCCATTGTATGCACAGGCCTTTCAGCAATGACGGAAACGTGGATCTGTTGTTTTGAAGAGCAAAGATCAAATCGTGGTTTTGCAAAGCCGTCGGATCGAGACTTTTTACGAAGCCGTCAAAACCTTCCCGGTAATTTTTTTATGGTCAACCTAAAGATTCATCCGCATGCATCCGATATAAATAAAAGGCGGTTTTTGGTCGGTTTTTAAGATGAATGGCTGGCGGCTTTTTTAAAAAAGGGTCCAATATCTGCACCTGCGTGCGGCTCACGATGAATTGACGGGACTTGGCTGTATGCGGGATTGGGCATTAAGCTGGGCGTTGGGGGTCGGGAAGATGACCAGCAGGTGCAGATATTGGACTTTTTACGAAGCCGTCAATGGTTGGCAGGGGTTTGAGGGAGGCATATGCCTGTATTCATGGAATCCGGCGAAATTATATTGTCTCGAACAAAGGGTGCATTGCAAAAAAACCTTTGTAGAGAAAGGCGCCCCAATTGTTTCGATCAGCGGGGTCTGACGCTTATCGAACTCATGGTCCTCATTGCTATCATCGGGATCCTGGCGGCCATTACCATTCCATCCATGTTTCACTATCGATACAACGCACAGGTGACCCGGACGATTGCCGAGATGAAAACAATCGAACAGGCGGTTTTCATGTACAAACTGTCCCACGGCCATTTTCCGGAAAGCCTCGATGCGGTGGGTTGGGGGAATACACCTGATATATGGGGAAATCCGTACCAGTATACCCGGGTGGAAGATAACAATAAAGGCCAGCTCCGGAAAAACAAGAGCATGGTTCCGGTCAATACAGACTTCGACCTATATAGCACGGGCAAAAGCGGAAGAAGTTCGGCGCCGTTTACAAGTGCTCTCAGCAAAGATGATGTGGTCCGGGCCAATGACGGCGGATATTTCGGGTTGGTTTCGAATTATTAGGAGTGCTTGGGAATGGGGGAGAAAAATACCTTTTTGGGTTCCATTTTGGGCAGAAGGCTCTTTGCGATTTTTTGCATCAGTTCCCTGGTCCCCCTCATTCTGATGGCATTTGTCGCGTATACGCAGGTAAAACAGGAATTGGAAGAACAGGCCCGGCGCAATATAGAGCACTCGACCCGGTCTATAGGCATGACCATCTATGAGCGCATGCTGCTTCTTTCCGAGGAGTTCGAGAGGATCGGAAACGCCCTTCAATCCGGACCGTCAACCAATGAAGGGTTATGGTGGAAAATTGAAGACCGGTTTTTGTGGGTGATTTGGTCGCAAGGTGAGCTGTATACGGAAACGATCGTTCACTCGGAAGGAGCCCGCCCCCTAGCCGTCGATTCCGCAGACATCCCGTCCGGACCGGGGGAGATTGCCCTTCTCGTGAAGTCCGGAGACCCCCTTGCCCGCGTCTACATGGTGATGTCCATTGCGGATGGCTACCTGGCCGGAGAGGTCAATACTGATTTTTTGTGGCAGATTGGGCCGGGCAACATACTGCCTCACCACACGGACCTGGTCCTTGCCGATGAATCCGGATACGTTTTTTTGAGCTCCCTTGGCGATCCCACTCACCTCCTCGCCAATAGCCCATTACAATCTGGCGGTTCCCGGTCGGACGGATTCACATGGTCCGCGGACGGGGTGGATTACACGGCCCGCTACTGGGTCCTGTTCATGGCTTCCCGGTTCGAGTCGGACAGCTGGGTTGTCATGATAAGCCGGCCCGGATACGATCTGTTCGCCTCCGTTGCAACGTTTCAATGGATATTCCCATTGATTTTGATTCTTTCCTTCCTGGTCGTCGTGCTTCTTTCAATGATCAATATCCGCCTGATTCTCGATCCACTGGAAAAGCTGAAAGCCGGCATCCAGCAGATGGCAGGGCATAACTTCAAAAACCGGATACGGGTTGGCAGCAATGACGAGTTTGCAGGTGTAGCGGATGCCTTCAATGCCATGGCGGAAAAAACGGAGCGCCATTTTCAGGCGATTCACACCATATCGGAAATAGACCGTGCCATACTCTCATCCCTGGAGCCGGAAAAAATTATCCGGAAAATGCTCGATGGGGTGCAGGACCTTCTGTCATGCAGCGTCGTGGTCGTCAACCAGGTGGACCCTGAAAGTCCCAATCGCGCGATATGCTACATGCGCTCGCCGTTGCGCACTGCCCCCGGCCTTCGCAAGGCGGTTTACTTTGATGCCGATGAGCTGGTTGCCATGCTGTCCGGAAAACAGTACCTGCACTTTTATGGAAGCGACAGTGCGACGCCCGACTATCTCAGATTTTTTTCCGGGGATGCGGAGCAATGGGTTGTCCTGCCGGTTTTTGCCGACCGGGAACTGGCGGCAACGCTGAACCTGGGGTATCCCGCACTGGCTTCCCGCATGGATGACGACATCCATTACGCGATCCAGATGGCCCACCAGATGGCCGTCGGACTGGCCAATGCCAATCTTGTCCGGGAGCTGGACCGGATGAACGAGGGTGCGCTTACATCGCTTGCGCGGACCGTTGACGCCAAAAGTCCATGGACCGCCGGCCACTCGGAACGCGTAGGCTGGATGGCCTGTCAATTGGGCGAGACTCTTGGGATGGCGCCACCACAGCTCACAGTTTTGCACCGGGCGGCGCTGCTTCATGATATCGGGAAGGTGGGCATATCCAATGCGATTCTGGATAAGCCGGGAAAGCTTACGGACGGGGAATACGATACCATCAAAACGCATCCCGTCACCGGTGGGCGCATCCTGGAGCCTGTCAGGGTATTTCATAATATCATTCCGGTAGTCCGGCAGCACCACGAGCGCTTTGACGGAAAGGGATACCCGGATGGCCTGGTTGGTGAGGATATCGTGCTGGAGGCCCGGGTCATGGCGGTTGCCGACGTATACGACGCACTGATTTCGGAAAGACCCTACCGACGGGGCTGGGATCACGAGGAGGTTGTCCGGTTTATCATCGATAATTCCGGATCGCATTTCGACCCTTACGTGGTGGATGCGTTTTTAAAGCTGTTGGCGCCGAAGTCCGGGGCGCCTGGAAACTACTCGGTTTCAGGGTTGCAGGGGATGTGAAGCACACGCAGTTTATTCGCATGTGCCCTGGTCTATCACCGTTCTTGCGGAGACGGCAAGGGTTTTAAGATTCACCGGTTTTTGAATGATACAGGCGATTCCGTGGTCGGCGGCGGTGGCCCTTGAGAGCTGCTCATTGTATCCGGTGCACAGGATGATTTTGGCGCCTGGATTCATGCTCCGGATTTTCTGAGCCAGCCGGAGCCCGGACATCCCGGGCATGGTCATATCCGTCACCACCAGCTCGAAGTGCTCCGGTGCCGAGGAAAACGCCCGGAGGGCTCTTTCCGGGTCGGTCTCGCTGGTGACCCGGTAGCCCAGTTTTTCCATGCGAAGCCGGTTGAGCTCGGCAATGGAGGGCTCATCATCCACGAGAAGAACCGATTCATCCCCCGCCGGAAGCGTATTTTTCAGCTCCGGGTTTGCTTCCGCTGCTTTCTGATCGGAGACGGGAAGGAAGACCGAAATCGTCGTTCCTTTCGCCGGGCGGCTTTCCACGCCGATGGATCCCCCGTGGCGCTTTGCGATGCCAAGGGCAATGGCGAGTCCGAGTCCGGTTCCCCTTCCCACCTCCCGGGTGGTGAAATACGGATCGAATATTCGTCGGAGATGTTCTTTGGGGATGCCGTGGCCGTTGTCCCGGACGACTAGTCTGAGGTAGTCCCCGGGGGCGAGTTCCGGGTCGAAGCCGGTTTCTTCGGATGATAAAAAGATGCTTTCCAATGCGACCTCCAGAATCCCGCCTGCTTCGGGCATGGCGTCGGCTGCGTTTTTGCACAGGTTGACCAGCAGTTGATGAATCTGCGTCGAGTCCGCCACCACATCCGGCAGCCCGTCGGCAATAGCCTCCCGGAACCGTACCGAAGACGGGGTCACGGAGCGCATCATCTGAAGCGCTTCCCGGACGACCGGCCCGATCTGCCAGGGGATCGGACGGAATTCCCCCCTTCGCCCGAATGTGAGCAGGTGGCCTACGATATTTTTCGCCCGTGCGCCGGCCGTCAGGATTTCATCGAGTCCCTTTCTTGACGGATGGTTTTCGGGAATGTCCTCCCGGAGCAGTTCGGCCCAGCCGGTGATGATGGTCAGGATGTTGTTGAAGTCGTGCGCCACTCCGCCGGTAAGGGTTCCCAGGGCCTCCATTTTCTGGGATACGAGAAGTTTTTCCCGGAGCAGCGCTTTTTCCTTTTCCGCCTGTTTTTTATCCGTGATATCCCGCAGCTGCTGAATAATACGGACGACCTCCCCGTTTTCATCGATAACGGGATT
>SLJY01000007.1 GCA_007134875.1 Desulfobacterales bacterium | reverse complement strand
CCTGGAAAATGTCGTTTCCTATCTCATGGACACGATCAAGGAAACCAAGCGGATCTCCGCAAACCTGAGGCCCTCGACGATGGATGATTTGGGCCTTTCCGCGACCATTTCCTGGTTCTGCAGGGAATTCAGAACCTTCTACAAGCATATCGAAGTCCACCCAGACATCTCGATCGATGAGACGGCGGTGTCCGAATCCATGAAAATCGTTATCTACCGGATACTGCAGGAGGCCATGACCAATGCCGCCAAACACGGCAGGCCGGGCCGCATTGAGCTGCTTTTGAAAAAAACCCGCAGGGATATTTTTCTGCGTATATCAGACGACGGATTGGGTTTTGAGCAGGGCGAAAGACTGCTTTCCGCAGACCCCTTAAGCGGGCATGGCATAATAGGAATGAAGGAGCGCGCCGAGATCTGCGGGGGGTATTTCCGTATCGAATCCAACCCGGGAACCGGAACCCGGGTTGAGGTAACCATCCCCTTGCAGGCAACCCACTGCTGATAACCCCGAAAACATCTCGCCCGACGGCTTTGAAAAAAGCTCAAGATCAGTTTTGTTTGTTGACAAGGCCTTGTTCTATGGCATAGGACGTAAGCGCCGCCGCGGAATGGAGTTTCAGCTTGGCCATGATATTGGCCCGATGCTTTTCGACCGTCTTGACACTGATATTGAGAAAATCACCGATCTCCTTGTTGTGATATCCCTCGGCGAGAAGCTTGAGCACCTCACGCTCCCTCGGCGTGATGGTGTCCCACGCGGAGCGGGACTTCATTCGCTTGCGGCCCTCCAGATAGCCCTCCATGACATTATCCGCGATGCCCGGGCTGATATACGTCTTGCCTTTCAACACGGAGTTGATGGCTACCAGCAGTTCCTCCCGGCTGGCGTCCTTTATGCAGTAGCCGTTGACGCCGGCCTCGAAGGCTTCGAGTACATACTGGTCCGATTCGTGAATTGTAAGGGCTAAGACGATGATCTCCGGAAAAAGGCGCTTTACCTCCTTGACCACGCTGACGCCGCTCAGGCGGGGCATGGAGAGATCAAGCAAAAGCAGATCGGGCTTGTTTTTCTTGACTGCCTCAATGGCCGATAAACCATCCTGGGCCTCGGCAACGACTTCCAGATCTTCCCTGGCCATCAGCATGGCCTTCAAGCCTTCCCGAAACAACTGGTGATCTTCGGCAATGATCACTTTCTTTTTGTCTTCCATCAGCACCCGCTCCCGATGCAAACGCCCGGTACATGCGCACAATACACGCAGGTGATGCATATCCGATATGCCACCGGCTACGAACCGTATCCAGAGCATCGGTGTTGCATCCGAATTTTTTAGGATAGTATATCTTATTTTCAGGGAAATGGGAAGAATCTTGTGCGAATTAACGGCAAAACCCCGACCCGGATAATAATCCGGAAAGCGGGGTTTTGCCGGAATTGGAAATGAAAGGGTGAAAACAAGGCCGGGGAAGTTACGCCGAAAGCCGCTCCGGCTCGGAAAGCGCATCAAAATCCTGGATCTGGGTTACCAGAAAATGCTTCAACTCCGACATGATATGCTTTTCCAATTGCCGCACCCTTTCCCGGGAAAGATTAAGCCGATCCCCAAGGGATTGAAGCGTCATCGGGCTTTCGGAATAGATCCTGTGATCCAGTATTTCCTGTTCTCTACGGCAGATGGTTTTACGGAACTCGTATACTTTACACCTGATCAAATCATCCGCTTCCTTGTCCGAGTAGAGACTTTCGAGCGAAGGTTCCTCAAGGCTGATCATGTCGATCCGGTCAGTGTCGGAATCCTCCCGAACCGGCGCGTCGAGCGACACATCCCAGTTCTGCAGACGCTGGTCCATTTCCGCGATATCATCCTCCGAGACACCGCAGCGTTCCGACAGTGTTCCCAGGTCGGGCTCTATTCCTTGGTTGCTCAGCCTCCTTCGCTCCTGCTTGAGCTTGTAAAACAGCTTCCGCTGTCCTTCTGTTGTTACGACTTTTACCATTCGCCAGTTGTCCTGGATATACTTCATGATATACGCTTTGATCCAGAAAGAGGCGTAGTAGGAAAATTTCACATTCCGGTCCGGGTCGTACTTGCGGACCGCATGAATCAGTCCCACGTTCCCCTCCTGGACAAGGTCCAGCAAATTTCTGCTCCAGAAGCGTTGAAACTTCAAAGCGATCTTGACCACCAACCGGAGATTGCTGTTGACCAGCATCTGAAAAGCGTCCCGGTCGTTTTCATTCTGAATCCGCCGGGATAGCTCTTTTTCCTCTTCCCGTGTGATCAGGCGGTGATTTCGTATGTCCGCCATGTACTGTTGTACCGGATCGTATTGTTTATTCCGGGATGATTTCTGCTTTGGCAGCTCCGTAACGACCGCCTTTTTTCCTGTGGATGCCTCCGCTTTGTTCAAGGAAGCGGGCGGGTCGTTTTTGGAAGATCTCCTGGCGGAACGGGTTGATGAAGGCGTTTGCAGCGGATCATTAAACATATCGTCCTCCCGTACTGCATGCATCCGCTGCATCAAAAAGGCCATTGAAATATGCAGCGGATTAAGGTGAGAAGAAAAGTCGTGAATTGCCGTTTACCGGTTCGAAAAAGAGATCGCTTTGAACTTGCCTTCATTAGTAAACCGATTTTGGGAAAAGAGATATACGGGATAGACAGTATTTTAATCTTCGAAAGAATGTATTACGTGGAACTCAGAAGAAGCCCGCCAATGGGGAAAAGCTTTGAAATTTGCGAGGAAAGTGGAGTAGATCGAAGTACATGTTCGTAACGGGGTAGCATGCGGACAGATACCCCGGACTGCCACCAGAAAAAACAACGGTTCCGGCGGCAGAGGGCAAATTTATTCCCCCTGCCGCCGGATACCGGAGTGTCAGGCGGCGGTTTTGGACGTCTTTATTTCGGGTATGGAAAGATCCGGGTCATAACAGAGCCTGCAGCAGTTGAGGCAGCGCCTGGATTCATGCAGGGCATTATCCTCGTTGATGACCAGGTCGACCTCATCAAAACAGGCTATCCGTTCCTTGACCGGTAGCTCGGGCATTTCGACCCGCCTGGTCTTCTTGATGCCGGGGACCCTTTCGAAAAGGGATTCATCGATTTTCTTTTCCGCAAGAAGCGCTCTGGGCTCGCCGACCACCGGCTTGCCACGGAGGAACTGATCCATGGCCCTGGCTGCTCGCCGCGCACCGCCAATGGCTTCAACAACAGTGGCTGGACCGGTCTGATTGTCGCCTGCCGCAAAGATGTAGGGAACGTTTGTCTGGCAGGTTTCCGGATTAACCTCAAAGGTGCTCCAGCGGGTGAGTTCCAGGTCTTCCAGGCGGGTGCCTTCCCGGATGAACGAAAGATTCGGGTTCTGGCCGATGGCAGATATAATCATATCCACATCCAGTACCGTTTCGGACCCTTCGACGGGAACCGGACGCCGGCGGCCGCTGGCATCGGGCTCGCCAAGCTCCATCTTAAGGTATTCAAGTCCGGCAACCTGGCCGTTTTCATCTTCCAGAACCCGGTTGGGTGCAGCGAGGAATACGAACTCGATCCCCTCATGCTCGGCCGCAACAATCTCAACCTCGTTCGCGGGCATCTCTTTTCGTGTGCGGCGGTAGACCAGGTAGACTTTTTCAAGCCCCATTCGCACCAGGGTCCGGACGCAGTCGATGGCCGTATTGCCGCCTCCGACAACCGCGGCCCGCTTGCCGATTTCAACCTTCTCGTTGCGGCCGACGCGGGCGAGAAAGTTAATGCCGGTAAAGCAGCCCTTGAGATCCTCCCCAGGAATATTCAGGTTGTAATCGTTCCATGCGCCGACGCCGAAGAAAACCGCGTCGAACCCGGCGCCCACCAGGGATGCCAGGTCAAAGTCCCTGCCCATTTCCACGTTGACATGGTGTTCCACGCCAAGATTCAGGATCCCTTGGATTTCCCAGTCCAGTGTCTTCTTGGGAAGCCGGTATTCAGGGATACCGTAACGCAGCATGCCGCCAAGTTCGGGCTGGACTTCGAAAATGGTCGGGTGGTGCCCCAGGCGGCGCAGGAAATAGGCTGCCGTGAGGCCGGCGGGTCCGCCGCCGATAATGGCGATCGTCTTGCCGGTGTCCGGATTGCAGGCAATGGGATAGCGTTTGCCGGAGTTCATCTCCAGATCGGCGACGAAACGCTTAAGCTGGTTGATGGAAACCGGATCATCCTCGATGGCCCGCCGGCACATTTCTTCGCAGGGATGGGGGCATACCCGGCCGCAGGTAAGCAGCAGCGGGTTTCTCTCGCGAATCGTGTTGACGGCTTCCTCGTATTCCCCCCTTCGAATGTGGTCGACGTAGCGGGGAATATCAATCTCCGCGGGGCAGGTTTGCTGGCAGGGAGCCAAAGCGTCGTCCTCGCGGTTGAGGTGCATCAGGCGTGCGGACATGGGGCTGACCTCGATAATGGTCTTTGGACAGACAACCTGGCAGGCCCCGCAGCCCACGCATTTTTCATAATCCACGACCGGGTAGCCTTCCTCCCCGATTACCAGCGCATCGAATTTGCAGGACCGGACGCAGTCGCCGTAGCCAAGGCAGCCGATGGTGCAGTCCCGCTTCCCGCCGTAGAGGGATGCCACGGCGTTGCATTTCTGCGCCCCCTGATAGAAGAACCGATCGGTGGCCCGGAGGCCGCCGAGGCACTCATTGTATGATTTCAGGGCTTCTGCGGTTCCGGCCTCACCGCCGACGATCTCTGCGATGGCTGCGACGTTTTCCGGCCCGACCAGGATACATACCGAAGGCGGCGCCTTCCCGGCAACCACGGCTTCAGCAGCGCCCGAGCAGCCCGGGTATCCGCACCCTCCGCAGTTGGCCCCTGCCGTGAGGTTTTCCACTTCGGCAATCCGTGGATCTTCGTATACGTAAAACACCTTTGAAGCCACACTCAGAACCGCGCCGCAGGCGCCCCCGAGTCCTAGCGTAAACAGAATCGATGATAGCACGTCAAACCTCTTATAAACTTTATGATGGAATGATGCAGCGCTCTTCTACACCATTCCCTGAAACCCGATGAAAGCCATAGCCAGCATACCGGCGGTAACCAGACCGATGGAGGTGTCCTTCAGCGGTCCCGGGGTGCGCCCAAGGTTGACCCGTTCACGAACGCCTGCAAAAAGGATCAGGGCGAGGCCGAAACCGATTGCAAATGCGACAGACCTGATAATCGCAGTCAGGAAAGTGAGTTCGTCCTGGACGTTGAGCAGGGCAACGCCCATTACCGCGCAGTTTGTGGTAATCAGCGGCAGAAAAATGCCAAGTCCTGCATACAGGGCGGGAATACTCTTTTTCAGAAACATCTCGACGAACTGTACAAGGGATGCGATGATCATGATGAAGGCGATCGTTCGCAGGAACTCGATTTCGAGCGCTACCAGGAAGTATGTATTGATTACCCATGTGATCGTGCCGGCAAGTGTCAGTACGAACACAACGGCACCTGCCATGCCGATGGCGGTTTCCATTTTCTTGGATGTTCCCACGAAGGGACACGCGCCAAGGTACTGGGCCAGAATAATGTTGTTGATGAAGATACTGCTGATGATCAGAACTGTTAAGTCGCCCATTATTTGTCTCCTGCTGTGTTCGCGGACTTTGGTTTTACCGCTGCGACAACAAATTAGTTAGTGGCTGAACGAAAACCGTCTTTTTCGCCAATCTATGCGTCCGGCTCGAATTTTAATCCTCAAAATACGCCAAGTATTCCTGCGGTTAAAATTTTCGCCGTCCTTGACCTTGACGAAACATTCTGGTTTTCGTCCGGCCACTAGTTAGTTTCACAAAGCGAAAAACGGCCCGCCTATTTCTTGCCGATAATGTTCATGACGCAAAGCAAAAGCCCTAAGGCAACGAATGCGCCGGGGGCCTGCACCATGAACTCGAACGGTTCGAAGGAAGGGCCAAATACTTTCACGCCGGAAATCATTCCTGTGCCAAGACTCTCGCGAACCGCTCCAAGCACGCCGAGAGACAGGGTGAATCCGATTCCCATGCCAAGACCATCCGCAAGTGACGGCACGAATTTGTTCTTCGAGGCAAAGGCCTCTGAACGCCCCAGGACCAGACAGTTGACGACGATCAGAGGAATAAAGATTCCAAGCTCAAGAAAAAGCCCGTATGCAAAGGCCTGCATGAGCAGTTCCACGAGGATGACGAAGGTCGCAATAATAATAATAAAACATGGGACCCGTATCCTGGATGGAATATTGTTGCGAAGAAGTGAGACGAGCATGTTTGAGCAAACCAGAACGAACGTGGTGGCAAGGCCCATGCCCAAACCGTTTTCGGCGGTCGTGGTAACCGCGAGGACCGGGCATAATCCGAGCACCAGCCGAAAGGGAGGAATTTCATCCCATAAACCTTTTTTAAATTCCTGTGCAACCGTTTTAGCCATGATCTCTAACTCCTAACCGGCAAAGGCCTCGACCTGGGTTTTAATTTCGGATTCATAGTTCTTATACATTTCGCCGGCACGGCGTACGGCCGTACAAACCCCGCGAGCCGTAACGGTAGCGCCGCCGATGTTTGAAATATCACCGTCGTCCTCACCGATGTAAATCTTATCCTGTTCTCTAACGGGGATCCCTTTGAACGAAGTCAAAAAACGCACGTCACTTTCCGCCCTGGATCCGACGCCGGGCGTCTCGGAGTGAGTCGTAATGCCAATGCCGACAATTTCACCGGTTTCTATATCGATTCCGACCATCACCCCAATGTCGCCGCCGTATCCGGAGGCTTTGCCTTCAAGAGCGACAATTCTGGGCGCACCGTCAATTTTCCCAATGAAGAAATCTCGTTCCTCATTGTCAATCGTAAGCGCAAAGCGATCCTCCAGCGGGTCATTGCTGACGTCTTCCATTATCGACATAACGGCGGGACCTTGTACATAATCGAGTACCGCCTGCTCGATTCGCTCAGCGGTGGTTGTTTTCACCGTCGCAAGCAGCCCGCCGGCTGCCGCCGCCAGAATCGTCAAGGTAGCAACCATTCTAACCATTTCACGCATAGTTCATAACCCTTCTTTTGGCTTTGGGCCGGATTTTATCGACGATCGGATTCACCAGGCTGATGATGAGCACTGCAAAGATCACTCCGTCCACGTGAACGCCGATGTTCCGTATCAGAACCGTCAGAATCCCTCCCAGTGCACCGTAGATCAGCATGGGAACAAAATTGACGGGAGAAGATGAATCCTCGGTCGCCAGGAAGATTGCCCCGATGAGGGACATGCCGGAAAACAAGTGAAAACCGGGGCCTGCGTAGACTTCCGGGTTGCTCATATTATACAGAAGCGCGGTGACGAAGATTCCGGCAAGAAACGAGATCGTGATCTCCCAGCGGACAAATCCCCTGGCGATCAGGTAAGCCCCGCCTATAATCAACCCAAGGCCAAAGCCGGTACCGATGCCGCCGACCTGCTGCCCCATGAGCATTCCGGAGATGGTGAAATGCTCTACCATCTCCGCGCCCTGGAATTTAGCAGCCGCCATTGGGTAGAACGGATCGAACGCAAAATTGTAGTCCACCAGGGCGGCATTGAAATCGAGGTAAACCGGCCAGGAGATCAGCAGCATGGCATAGGCCACGATCACGGGGTTGAAGGGGTTGGCGCCGAGTCCGCCGTAAATCTGCTTTCCAATGACGATCGCAACGAACGTTCCGGTTACGACAACCCACCACGGTGTAACAGCGGGAAGAAGCATGGCGAAGAGCAATCCGATCAGCGCGGCGTTTCCGTCCTGAATGGTATTGGGTCGCTTCGCCAGGTAGTTGAACAGGCTTTCCCAGAGCATGGCGGAACCGACCGACATGGTCAGCACGGCCAGCGCCGGGATCCCATATTGATACAGTCCGAACAGAACCGCTAGCATGGCGGCCCCTATGATGTGGTAGTACTTGACGCTGGTACTGCTCCCGGTATGCCAGAACGGCGCGTGGGATACGGTTAATTTCATCCGGTTAGGCATTATTTTCCTCCGCAGCTTTGATGCGTTCAAGTGCATATTTGGCCAGTCTGATGTGCTGAAAAATCGGAATTCTCGATTCACAGACATATGTACAGTAACCGCATTCTATGCACGCATCGAGTTCGGCCCGTTCCGCGGCCTGTTCATACTCGCCGGCGTCCAGGTACCGGACCAGCTCGTTTACCGGCACATGGGTCGGGCAAACCCGGACGCACTGGCCGCAGTTAATACAGGCGAGGTCCTCGCTGGGAACAATCTGACTTTTGTCCTGGAGAATGATTGCGTCCGTGTCCGGCTCCACCGGGTGATCGATGGAATAGATGGAAACCCCTGTCATGGGGCCGCCGAATATGATCCGGTCTCCGTCCTTGACCGTCGCGCCGACTTTCTCGAGAATATCTTTCACGTGGGTTCCCACCGGTGCCGTAACGAGCTTTTTTGACCCGTCCTTCCCCACAAACGTAATCTGCTTATCCCCCGGAATCCTTCCGTCTTTGAAGGCGCGGCCGATGCTGGCCACGGCTTCCGCGGAGAGGAAGACCACGGAGTCCTTCTTCCCGGCCGGTTCCGCGCCCACTACGCTAAGGGCGATCATCTCCGGGTGGGCCATGGGAAAAACACTGGACACGCCCTTGGCGCTCACGCCCGCGGTACCGGAAACCTGTATAAGGTGATTCGGAACGGCCATGAGAAAATTGATGTTTCGTTTCGACGTGGCTTTCTGGAGCGCATTTACCCCGTTTTTGATCGCATCCCCCGCGGTTTTGATCACAAACTGGTTGGTAACGGTCAAAAGATCGCTGTCTGCACCCAGGATCAGCAGCGTTTTAATAGGTTCCGCATCGTCTGCAAGCCTCGAGAAATCCGGCTTTCCGGGAACAGTCGCCAGGTAGTCAAGCAGGACCTGCATTGACGGGCTCTTGGCTACTTCTTCGAAAGGATCCGCATCCCCGCCGTCGTCCTGCACCTCGCCAATACGAATGGTCAAGGCGGTTTTTTGTTTTTCCATGATTCCGGTAAAAGGCGTGATCGATTCGACCTCACCGGAGACGGGCGATACGGCGTATGCTTTCGAACCGGGATACACGGTGAGCTTCTGGCCCGCGCGAACCGGTGTCCCTGTTTTGATCAGGGCATCGGAGGCCTTTTCCATGGCCTCTTCGATGAACAGGGTGATCTTCTCCTTCGGAGATGCCTGCACCGACTTCGGCGACTCCTCATCGATCGTTTCATACGCGAGCTTCGGGGGAGCGATTCCGAAAATTGAGCTGTTTATCATTGATCTACCTTTTAATGAGTAAGCTGTTAAACCTCATAACCGAGCCCGAGGGCAGTCGGATGCCTGCGACTAAAATCCGTGGCATGCCTCGCAGTTCGCCTCGACCGGCCCCTTAGCTTCCTGCTCATGGCATCCCATGCACTGGTCATGGAAGGCTTCGGTTCTCTCCCGGGGCACGTGGCATGACGCACAGTCCTGTTCGACCGGTCCGGCCATGGCGCTGTGGCAGCTGATACAGCTGTCGTGGGCCACCTCGGCCATTTCCCCGGGAGCCGCGTGGCAGTCGGAACAACGCTGGGGATCCATTCCGAAATCGTCCATTTCGTGATGGCAGTCCATGCAGGACAGCCCATAGTCGTATTGGTGCGTATCGTGGTCGAACAGCCCGTCCTCGCTGAACGCCGGCTCGCCCATAATCCCGCTTTCATGGCACGTCCCGCAGGAAGCCTCCATCTTTCCGATGGTGTCCGCAAACTGATGATGGCAGTCTGTGCAGGAATATCCATAGTCCTCCACATGGACCAGGTGCCCGAAAAGCACGTTGTCATGCCCGGTCACATCGAAATGTACCCGGACCGGCTCCTCCACCTTGACCGTAGATGCCGCGGCATATGCTATCACCGCCAAAACGATGCATATCCCGGCCACGGCAAAGGCGATTTTTCCATTCTTCTTGTCAGGCATTTTCCATTCGT